>CAUQTL010000016.1:0-25053 GCA_963521035.1 uncultured Streptococcus sp. | reverse complement strand
TTGGGCATGCCAGCCTTTCTTGGATATTTATTTGGCGTTTCTTTTTTCTTTTCCACCACTGTGATGTAACGCGGATCTCCATTTGGTAGGTCGTAGCTGAGATTGTCTTCTACTTTACTAAAAAGGAGGTTGAGGGCATTCTTAGCTTCTAATAATTCCTCAGGCGCATTGCTGGCCTTGAGTGCCAGTAGTTTTCCGCCAACTTTGAGGTAAGGAATTGTCAATTCAGATAAAACCTGCATGCGGGCAACCGCACGAGCTGTTACAAAATCATATTGAGCACGGAAGTTCTTGTCTTGGGCAAAGTCTTCTGCACGTCCATGGTAGAAGTGAACTCCGTTCAAATCCAGTTCTTGAGCCAAAAGTTGGAGGAAGTTGATGCGCTTGTTGAGCGAATCAATGATAGTTACATCTAACTGAGGATAGAGGATTTTCATTGGTAGACTAGGAAATCCTGCCCCAGCTCCAATATCAAGAAGTTTGATAGTTTCATTGGGAATCAAGCATTGCAGAATGGGTGCAATCGAATCGTAAAAATGTTTGAGATAAACTTCATCCTTGTCCGTAATAGCTGTTAAATTAATCTTTTCATTCCACTCGACCAAGAGTTCAAAATAACGTTCAAATTGTTTTTTTTGCTGGTCAGAAAGTGGAAGATTTTGCTCGGCAAGCAAGTTGTAAAATGTTTCTGGTTTCATAGCTTTTTCCTTCTTTAGTATCATCTTATTTTACCACAATCATTAAAAATTTGATATACTGGTACTAATCTAAAAGCAGAAAGGACTTATATCATGACTTGGATTATTCTTGGAGTTTTGGCTCTTGTTGTTATTTTTGTGATTGTTAGCTATAACGGTTTGGTTAAGAATCGTATGCAAACAAAGGAGGCTTGGAGTCAGATTGATGTTCAGTTGAAACGTCGAAATGACCTCTTGCCAAACTTGATTGAAACTGTAAAAGGTTATGCTAAGTATGAAGGTTCTACCCTTGAAAAGGTGGCAGAACTTCGCAATCAAGTTGCTGCAGCAACTTCACCAGCAGAAGCTATGAAAGCTAGTGATGCCCTTACTCGTCAGGTTTCAGGTATTTTTGCAGTTGCAGAAAGCTATCCAGATTTGAAAGCTAGTGCCAACTTTGTTAAATTGCAAGAGGAGTTGACAAACACAGAAAATAAAATTTCTTACTCTCGTCAACTCTACAACAGTGTTGTCAGCAACTACAATGTAAAATTAGAAACTTTCCCAAGCAATATTATCGCTGGGATGTTTGGATTTAAAGCAGCAGATTTCCTTCAAACACCAGAAGAGGAAAAGGCAGTTCCTAAAGTTGATTTTAGCGGTTTAGGTGACTAAAATGTTGTTTGATCAAATTGCAAGCAATAAACGAAAAACGTGGATTTTATTGCTGGTATTTTTCCTACTCTTAGCTCTTGTTGGCTATGCTGTTGGTTACCTCTTTATGCGGTCTGGGATTGGTGGTTTGGTTATCGCACTGATTATCGGCTTTATCTATGCCTTGTCCATGATTTTTCAATCGACAGAAATTGTCATGTCCATGAATGGAGCGCGTGAGGTGGATGAGCAAACAGCACCAGACCTCTACCATGTAGTAGAAGATATGGCTATGGTGGCTCAGATTCCTATGCCCCGTGTTTTCATCATTGATGATCCAGCCTTAAATGCCTTTGCGACAGGTTCTAACCCTCAAAATGCGGCGGTTGCTGCGACGTCAGGTCTCCTAGCTATCATGAATCGTGAAGAACTAGAAGCTGTTATGGGACATGAAGTCAGTCATATTCGTAACTACGATATCCGTATTTCGACTATTGCTGTTGCCCTTGCCAGTGCTATCACCATGCTTTCTGGCATGGCAGGTCGTATGATGTGGTGGGGTGGGGCAGGTCGCAGACGAAGTGACGACGACCGAGATGGAAATGGCTTAGAAATCATTATGCTCGTGGTTTCTCTACTAGCTATTGTGCTAGCGCCTCTTGCTGCAACCTTGGTGCAACTAGCTATTTCTCGCCAGAGGGAATTCCTAGCTGATGCTTCCAGTGTCGAGTTGACGCGTAATCCTCAAGGGATGATTAATGCTCTACGTAAGTTGGATAATAGTAAACCGATGAGTCGTCCTGTCGATGATGCCAGTAGTGCACTTTATATCAATGATCCTAAGAAAGGGGGAGGGTTCCAAAAACTCTTTTATACCCACCCACCTATTTCAGAACGGATTGAACGTTTAAAACATATGTAAAATGAAGGCTGGGAAAAAGTCTTTAAAATCTTAAAAACGCATAATATCAGGTGTGTAAAAAACTTGATATTATGCGTTTTATTATGGGAAGATTTACTTTCTCTTCTCCTGGAATTGTGATTTTGTCCCACCTATCTGCAATGATAAAAATTTATAAATCTTGAAAATTAACTACCTCCAAACCGTGTTCTGTCAAACGATAGATACTCGTACAGACCTCTTTTAAGAAACGACGGTCATGCGAAACAGTGATGAGACCGCCTGGATAGGTTGCAAAGAGTTTTCTGATTTGGGGTTGAGAAGTGGGAGAAAAGTTTCGTGTAGGTTCATCCAGCAGGAGAAAGTTTGGTTTGCGCAAGACTAAATCCAAAAGCAGGAGTTTACCCTGTTGCCCGCCAGATAAGGAGCAAATTTGATGCTGCATTTCCGGATAACTGAAATTGAGACTAGCTAGATGAGATTGGATTTTCTGAAGTTCCTCTTTTTCCCCAGTTTTACTTAGATAGTCTACTGGAGATAGCTCCAATTGTAGTTTTTTGTGATAATCTTGTGGCATAATACCAAGCGAAATTTCTCTTTTGGCGCTAAGCAGTTGTTGAAACTTGGCTAGCAGAGTCGATTTTCCAACACCATTTGGACCTATGATACCGATTTTTTCTTGGCCATGGACAGTTAGTTGTAGTTCCTGAGCCAAAACACGGTCGTCAATGGCCAAGTTTTCCTTTTCCAGTTGGATTAAGACTTTAGAGGCCGGTAATGGTTGTATGTCTGAGAAGAAAAGTCTGATTTCTTCCTCTTCAAGTGGCTTTTGGGTCATGGACTGAGCTGTCTTTTCAAAGCGTTTTTCTTGAGAGAGGACATTTTTCATCTTTTTAGCCAATAGGCGACCGGCAGTACTGTCTTTGGTAGCTCGAAGCGTAGTTTCTACATTTTGCTTGACTCGCCGATGTTTTTCCATGGTTTTATCGTAGGCTCTTTGATCGTTAGCAGCTTGCTGGCTTTGTCTGACAAAATTAGCCTTTCTCTGCTCACTATAGCGATCATAGTCTAAATGCTCTACTAGCGTTTCTGCTTCTTTCCGGTGCTTGACCAGTCGCAAGTGGACAATGGTATCAGCCGTTTCAGAAAGAAAGTCTTCATCATGGGAAATGAAAATAACGGTTTGCTGAATCTTTCGAATCTGACCTTTTAGCCAATCAACCGTCTCAAGGTCTAGGTCATTTGAAGGTTCATCTAAAAATAAAATCTCAAAGGGTTTGGCTAACTCATGGATGAGCTGAATTTTCAAAGCTTCGCCACCGGAGAGGCTCCCGATCTCTTGGTCGCTTGCGAAACGATCACTATCAAAATGCAACTCTTCAGCTAAGCGATAAAGGATACTGTAGTCTAAATCAATAGAATCTAAAAAGAAGTAGTCGTGTAGACTTCTCTTTTTCAGCTCCTCAGGTTGTTTTTGAGGAATGTAGGCCAGTGACTGATAGTCAGATTGGATGTTTCCCTTGATAGTGAAATCAGACAAAGCTTCCCCCATAAAAATTTTAAGTAAGGTTGATTTGCCATTTCCTTCTTCACCAATAATAGCTACCTTTTCCCCATCGTGGATGGTCATGTTTAGGTCAGATACAAGGTCTCGTAAATCTTTGTTTTGTGTGATGGTTAGATGATTGATGTTTATCATATTGTTGCCCTTTCTAGAATGTCGATAGTGCATAACAAAAAGCTCTACTTTATCTAGTAGAGCCCAAAGTCACTGTCAAAACTCTATTATCCTCGTTGAAAAACTCGTCAAACTAGCTTGGAGTTGCCTAACCCAACCCAAGAGGAGCATAGCTTTCTAGTTTTTTGATTTTCATAGATGATAAAGTACTAGAAAATCTAGTACAAAAAGAGCACACAAAAAGAGACAAAAACAAGATCTACTAAATAAAGGTTCTTTATTTGATAGACTTAGTTGTTCATGTCTCCCTTACCTCCGAGTATTAGTATCTCTATACTATACCTTTCAGGATATTTTGTCAACAGAAAACCGACAATTCTAATCTCTAAAATCCGAAAACAGGTCCATAAAGAGTTAGTACGTGTTTGACATGCTCGTAATGGAACTTGTCATAGTTTCGCCAAGCAGTGCGTGCTTGATCGTTGAGTTTTAGGCTACCGAGGCCTATCAGAAGACTGGTACGTTGGTAAAATTTCTCAAGATCGATTAAGATACTGTTGTTCAACTTTTCCGCTTTTTTGAGCTCTTGCAGAGTAGTATTTAGCAGCTCTTGCAGTCGAATATCATCTGCCGTACCCTGTTTGCAGCTTTGGAAACTTTTATTTAACTCGGATAGGAGTTGGGTTGCATTAGCAATGAGTTCTTTGTTTTCCATGTGAGCATCCTCCTTGCTCTGATGTATTATTGCCTATAGTATAGCACTAAAAAACAAAAATGTCATAGTAAATATGTTAAAAAATGAATTTTAATTATAAAGTTTGGTGGGCTGATTTGTAGCCTTTTCGTGGTATAATCAAGAGAGTAAATCTTTATGGAGGAAGTATGAAATTAAATATTCAAGAAATTCGTAAGCAACCTGAAGGCTTGCATTTTGAACAAACGTTAGACCTAGCCGCAGACCTGCGTGCACGTAATCAAGAAATTTTAGATGTAAAAGATATCCTTGCAGTTGGAAAAGTACAGTACGAAGACCGTATGTATTTCTTAGACTATCAACTATCTTATACCATTGTTCTTGCTTCAAGTCGCAGTATGGAGCCAGTTGAGTTAGTTGAATCTTATCCAGTAACGGAAGTTTTCATGGAAGGCGCAACTAACCAACTAGATCAGGAAGTTTTAGACGATGATTTGGTCTTGCCTATCGAAAATGGAGAACTTGACCTTGCTGAGAGCGTATCAGACAATATCCTACTAAATATTCCTATTAAGGTCTTGACGGCTGAAGAAGAGGCTGGTCAAGGATTTGTGTCAGGAAATGACTGGCAAATCATGACAGAAGAAGAATACCAAGCTCAACAAGCAGTTAAGAAAGAAGAAAACAGTCCTTTTGCTGACCTACAAGGACTATTTGATGGAGACGAATAATGGTCTTGTCAAAAAAACGAGCACGAAAAGTGCTGGAAGAAATCATTGCTCTTTTTCCAGATGCCAAGCCCAGTCTTGATTTTACCAATCATTTTGAACTCTTGGTTGCGGTCATGTTATCAGCCCAGACAACGGATGCAGCGGTAAATAAGGCTACACCAAGTCTCTTTGCTGCCTTTCCAACGCCACAAGCCATGTCTGTGGCGACGGAGGGTGAGATTGCTTCACACATTTCTCGCCTGGGATTGTATCGAAATAAGGCTAAATTCCTAAAAAAATGTGCCCAACAGTTACTAGATGATTTTGATGGCCAAGTCCCTCAGACACGTGAGGAATTGGAGAGTTTGGCAGGTGTTGGTCGCAAGACAGCCAATGTTGTCATGAGTGTGGGCTTTGGAATTCCAGCCTTTGCAGTAGATACTCATGTGGAGCGTATTTGCAAACACCACGATATCGTCAAAAAATCAGCGACACCACTTGAGGTGGAAAAGAGGGTCATGGATATCTTGCCACCGGAGCAGTGGTTAGCAGCTCATCAGGCTATGATTTATTTTGGACGAGCCATTTGCCATCCTAAAAATCCAGAGTGTGACCAGTACCCACAATTATATGACTTTAGCAATTTATAAGATGGGTGCTCAAAAGTTTTTGCTTGATTTTAAGCATGCTTTGTGCTATAGTATTTGATAACTAAATATTCCTTTAAACCTGTCCCGTGAGGCAGGCAAGGAGCGCGATAAAGTAGAAGGGTGAAGTCTATACTGTTTGCAGTAGGGCTTACTTAGCTATACATTTCAAGTCTCCTTGTTTAAGGAGACTTTTCTTTTTGGAGGTTTGTCATGAAGACAAAAGAAGTTGTAGACGAATTAACCGTCAAACGAGCGATTACGCGTATTACATATGAGATTATCGAACGCAACAAAGATTTGAATAAAATCGTCTTGGCTGGTATTAAAACTCGTGGTGTATTTATCGCCCACCGAATCCAAGAACGTTTGGAGCAACTAGAAAATCTTTCAGTTCCTGTTGTGGAATTGGATACCAAACCTTTCCGTGATGATGTTAAAAGTGGAGAAGATACTTCTTTGGTTTCTGTTGATGTGACAGACCGTGAAGTTATCTTGGTGGACGATGTGCTTTATACAGGTCGTACCATCCGCGCTGCTATTGATAATATTGTAGGTCATGGTCGTCCTGCGCGCGTGAGTTTAGCAGTTTTAGTCGATCGTGGACATAGAGAATTGCCAATCCGTCCAGATTACGTTGGAAAAAACATACCAACTAGTCGTTCTGAAGAAATCATCGTAGAGATGGCAGAACTTGATGGCCAAGACAGAGTTCTGATTACTGAAGAAGCTTAGAAAGCTAAAGGAGTAGCCATGTCAGAAAATCAACAAGCATTGAACCATGTGGTATCCATGGAAGACCTCACTGTCGATCAAGTGATGAAATTAATCAAGCGAGGAATTGAGTTTAAAAACGGAGCTCAGCTTCCTTATGAAGATCATCCGATTGTTTCCAATCTTTTCTTTGAGGATTCTACACGGACGCATAAGTCTTTTGAAGTGGCAGAGATTAAATTGGGATTGGAACGACTTGACTTTGATGTGAAAACTAGTTCGGTTAATAAGGGTGAGACACTTTATGATACCATTTTGACTTTGTCTGCTTTAGGAGTGGATGTCTGTGTGATTCGCCACCCAGAGGTTGACTACTACAGAGAGTTAATTGCAAGTCCAACGATTACGACTTCCATCATCAATGGTGGAGATGGTTCGGGCCAACACCCTAGCCAGAGTTTGCTTGATTTGATGACTATTTATGAGGAATTTGGTCACTTTGAGGGTCTTAAGGTTGCGATTGCAGGTGACTTGGACCACTCACGCGTTGCTAAATCCAATATGCAGATTTTGAAACGCTTGGGAGCTGAACTTTACTTTGCTGGACCTGAGGAATGGAGAAGTCAAGAGTTTGCAGGCTATGGACAGTTTGTAACTATTGATGAAATCATTGATCAGGTGGATGTCATGATGTTTCTTCGTGTGCAACATGAACGCCATGATAGTGGAGCTGTCTTTTCAAAAGAAGACTACCATGCCCAACATGGCTTGACTCAAGAACGTTATGACCGTTTGAAAGAAACAGCAATCCTCATGCACCCAGCTCCAGTCAACCGTGATGTGGAAATCGCAGATCACTTGGTTGAAGCACCAAAATCACGGATTGTCCAACAAATGACCAATGGTGTCTTTGTTCGAATGGCAATCTTAGAATCCGTACTGGCGAGTAGAAACGCCAACTAAAACACAAGACGTTAAAAGACGCCAGTGAGCGTCCACGAGAGGTGAAAATATGACAAAAAGACTTCTAGTATTAGAAGATGGCACAGTTTTTGAAGGCAAGGCCTTCGGAGCAGATATTGATGTAACAGGCGAAATCGTCTTTAATACAGGGATGACCGGCTATCAAGAATCCATTACAGACCAGTCTTATAATGGACAAATCTTGACCTTTACTTATCCTTTGGTAGGAAATTATGGAATTAACCGTGATGATTACGAATCCATTATTCCAACTTGTAAGGGAGTCGTTGTTTTTGAAGAAGCGCGTCGAGCTAGCAACTGGCGAAATCAAATGACGCTGGATGAATTTTTGAAAGCCAAGAAAATTCCAGGTATTTCAGGAATTGATACGCGTGCTCTTACCAAGATTATCCGTAAGCATGGTACGATGCGTGCAACCTTGACCCATGTTGGGGACAGTATGGACCATGTGACGGATCAGCTCCAAGCAACAGTTTTGCCGACAGACAATATCAAGCAGGTTTCTACTAAAACTTCCTATCCAGCTCCAGGAGTTGGTTTGAGTGTTGTCTTAGTGGACTTTGGTCTCAAGCACTCAATCTTACGTGAACTTTCTAAACGCAACTGTAACGTGACGGTTGTTCCGTATTCGACAACGGCTGAAGAAATTCTCCATCTCAACCCTGACGGAGTTATGTTGTCAAATGGTCCAGGTAACCCAGAAGATGTTCCACAAGCACTGGACATGATTCGTGGTGTGCAAGGAAAAATTCCAATCTTTGGTATTTGTATGGGGCACCAACTCTTCGCAATGGCAAACGGGGCTAAGACTTACAAGATGAAGTTTGGTCACCGTGGTTTTAACCATGCAGTACGTGAAATCGCAACAGGACGAGTAGACTTCACCAGTCAGAACCATGGTTATGCAGTCAGTCGTGAGGATTTGCCAGAGCATTTGATTATCACCCACGAAGAAATCAATGATAAGTCAGTTGAAGGTGTGCGTCACAGATATCAACCTGCTTTCTCTGTCCAATACCACCCAGACGCAGCCCCTGGTCCACATGACGCTAGCTACTTATTCGATGAGTTTATCGAGATGATGGAAGCTTTTAAACAATCAAACTAAGAACGAGTAAAAACTCGTCGGAGAATTTATTTAATGGCAACCTGAGAGTTGCCGAATAGAAAGGAGAAGATACATTGTTCGCGGAAGTGAACACGCCCTAAGAACTGTGTGAAAAAGATAAACATCGTCTTGACGCTAAAGGCGTCTGCACCGAGTTTCCTATTTTCACTGTGTTCTTTACGGGCTTTGTATCATAAACTATGTCTAAACGTACTGATATTCAAAAAATTATGGTGATTGGTTCTGGTCCGATTATTATTGGTCAAGCTGCTGAGTTTGACTACGCTGGGACCCAGGCTTGCTTGTCTTTGAAAGAGGAAGGTTATGAGGTTGTTTTGGTTAACTCAAATCCTGCAACTATCATGACGGACAAGGAAATTGCTGATAAGGTTTATATTGAACCGATTACACTTGAGTTTGTGACACGAATTCTTCGCAAGGAACGTCCAGATGCCTTGCTACCAACACTCGGTGGTCAGACAGGTCTCAACATGGCCATGGAATTATCTAAAAATGGTATCCTTGATGAGCTTGGTGTTGAGCTTCTGGGTACTAAACTATCTGCCATCGACCAAGCGGAGGACCGTGACCTCTTTAAACAATTGATGGAAGAACTCAACCAACCCATTCCAGAATCTGAAATTGTCAACACAGTCGAAGAAGCTGTTGCCTTTGCAGCAACAATTGGCTACCCAGTTATCGTTCGTCCAGCCTTTACTCTTGGTGGTACTGGTGGTGGTATGTGTGCTAATGAGGAAGAATTGCGTGAAATCGCTGAAAATGGTTTGAAATTGTCACCTGTTACCCAATGTTTGATTGAGCGTTCAATCGCAGGTTTCAAGGAAATTGAGTACGAAGTGATGCGTGACTCAGCTGACAATGCTTTGGTTGTTTGTAACATGGAAAACTTTGACCCAGTTGGGATTCACACAGGGGATTCCATTGTATTTGCCCCTGCCCAAACCATGTCAGACTATGAAAACCAAATGCTACGTGACGCGAGCTTGAGCATCATTCGCGCCCTCAAGATTGAAGGTGGATGTAACGTTCAGCTAGCCCTTGATCCACATAGCTTCAAGTACTATGTCATCGAAGTAAACCCTCGTGTGTCGCGTTCGTCAGCCCTTGCTTCTAAGGCGACAGGTTACCCAATTGCTAAGTTGGCTGCTAAGATTGCAGTAGGTTTGACCTTGGATGAGGTTATCAACCCAGTTACGGGTTCAACCTACGCCATGTTTGAACCAGCCCTTGACTACGTGGTTGCCAAGATTCCTCGTTTCCCATTTGACAAGTTTGAAAAGGGTGAGCGCCGTCTTGGTACTCAGATGAAGGCCACTGGGGAAGTCATGGCGATTGGTCGTAACATCGAGGAATCTCTCCTTAAAGCTTGTCGCTCCCTTGAAATTGGGGTGCACCACAATGAAATGCCTGAACTTGCAGAGGTTTCTGATGATTCCTTGATTGAAAAAGTAGTCAAAGCCCAGGATGACCGTCTCTTCTACGTATCAGAAGCAATTCGTCGTGGTTACACACCAGAAGAAATTGCTGAATTGACTAAGATTGATATCTTCTATCTTGATAAACTCCTACATATCTTTGAAATTGAGCAGGAGTTGGGTGCCCATCCACAAGATCTTGAAGTTTTGAAAACTGCAAAATTGAATGGATTTTCAGACCGTAAGATTGCTGAACTCTGGAAAACGACAGCTGATCAAGTTCGTCAACTTCGCTTGGAAAACAAGATTGTTCCAGTTTATAAGATGGTCGATACTTGTGCTGCAGAGTTCGACTCTGAAACGCCATATTTCTATTCAACCTATGGTTGGGAAAACGAGTCTATCAAGTCTGATAAGGAATCCGTTCTAGTTCTAGGTTCTGGTCCAATCCGTATCGGTCAAGGGGTCGAGTTTGACTACGCAACTGTTCACTCAGTTAAGGCTATTCAAGCTGCTGGATACGAAGCTATCATCATGAACTCAAACCCAGAGACCGTTTCTACAGACTTCTCTGTATCAGATAAGCTTTACTTTGAGCCATTGACATTCGAAGATGTTATGAATGTCATCGACTTGGAGCAACCAAAGGGCGTTATCGTTCAGTTCGGTGGTCAAACAGCCATCAACCTTGCGGAGCCATTGGCAAAAGCAGGTGTGACCATCCTTGGTACACAGGTTGCTGACCTAGACCGTGCCGAAGACCGCGACCTCTTCGAGCAAGCTCTTAAAGATTTGGATATTCCACAGCCACCAGGACAAACGGCTACCAATGAAGAAGAAGCAGTGCTTGCGGCTCGCAAGATTGGTTTCCCAGTCTTAGTCCGTCCATCTTATGTTTTAGGTGGACGTGCTATGGAAATCGTTGAAAACGAAGAAGACCTTCGTTCTTATATGCGTACTGCGGTTAAGGCAAGTCCAGACCACCCTGTTCTTGTTGACTCTTATATCGTTGGACAAGAGTGTGAAGTCGATGCCATTTCAGATGGTAAAAATGTACTCATTCCTGGTATCATGGAGCATATCGAACGTGCTGGTGTCCACTCAGGTGACTCAATGGCCGTTTACCCACCACAAACCTTGTCGCAAAAGGTACAAGAAACAATCGCAGACTATACTAAACGCCTAGCAATCGGTCTTAACTGCCTTGGAATGATGAACATCCAGTTTGTTATCAAGGATGAAAAAGTCTACGTTATTGAGGTCAATCCACGTGCCAGCCGTACGGTTCCATTTCTTTCTAAAGTGACCAATATCCCTATGGCTCAAGTAGCAACCAAGCTCATTCTTGGTCAAAAACTTGAAGAACTTGGCTACCAAGATGGACTTTACCCTGAAAGCACCCGCGTTCATATCAAGGCTCCAGTCTTCTCCTTCACCAAGTTAGCGAAAGTAGATAGCTTACTTGGTCCTGAAATGAAGTCAACAGGGGAAGTTATGGGTTCTGATACGACTTTGGAAAAAGCTCTCTATAAGGCCTTTGAAGCTTCTTACTTACACTTGCCAACTTTTGGTAACGTTGTATTTACCATCGCTGATGATGCCAAAGAAGAAGCCTTGGACTTGGCTCGTCGTTTCCAAAATATTGGCTATGGAATCCTCGCGACAGAAGGGACAGCAGCCTTCTTTGCCAGTCATGGATTGCAAGCCCAACCTGTTGGTAAGATTGGTGATGACGATAAGGATATTCCAAGCTTTGTTCGTAAAGGAAGAATTCAAGCTATCATTAATACAGTTGGAACAAAACGAACTGCAGACGAAGATGGTGAGCAGATTCGCCGTTCAGCTATTGAACACGGAGTGCCCCTCTTCACAGCCATAGATACAGCTAACGCCATGCTCAAAGTATTGGAAAGCCGTAGTTTTGTTACAGAAGCAATTTAAATAGAAAAAAGAGAAGGTGTAACGATCTTCTCTTTTTTGTTATATTTTTTCTTGTAAACTACTTCTTAATCAGCTTTTGCGATAAGCTTTAATACTATGACTATACCATTCTTGCATTTCCTTTGATGGTGGTGTCATATAATCCCCATACATCTGGTTTAAAAATTGATCATATTTTTTAGGGACGGGCAGCATACGGCCTTCAAACTCAGTTAAGATCAGTTCTTTAAAGGTATCAACTGGGAAGACTTCTTTCATACCTTCCTTACCAATCCCAATTCCTCCTTCATATTGAGGAGAGTTGGTTGTAGCATTTTTGACTAGCTGATCAATTTTCTTGTAAAAGTAACGGGGATTGACCAATCGGAGGGCGTACCAGCTACATAATCTTAGAAAATCTTTTATTTTGCTATCACCGTGAACTGCGCGTGATTTTTTTATATAAGCTAGTTGACGAAGGGCTACATACTTATAACTCTTGTCGACAATGCTCAAGTCTGTAAAGCGATCAATTGGGAAGACATCGATAAAGAGACTGGTGTCATGACGCTTGTACTTAACATGATCTTCGATAACAGTAGAAGTATCCAAAATCGATGCGAAATTATGGAAGTACCAAGAAGAAGTGTCGTAGGAGAGAACCTTATAACGTGGATGGTCTTCTTCCTCAATAATTTTCAATAAGCGTTCATAATCTTCACGATAAAGGGAAATATCAATATCATCATCCCATGGAATCATACCTTTGTGGCGGATAGCTCCAAGCATGGTTCCATAACTGAGAAAATAAGGAATATTATGTTTCTTACAAGTCTCATCAATATAGTCTAGCAGGGCTAGTTGAATTTCTTTAATTTCTTCTTTTTCTAAATACTGCATCCTAATCCTCCAATTTGTAAGCGTGAAATTCATGACTGTAGAAGCGTTTTTCTTCTGGTGGTAGGGTCATATAATCTCCATAAAATTGTGTCAAAATAGTATCAAATTTTTCTGGCGCAGGAAGGGTCAAATTCTCAAAGGGTAAATCGATTGTTTTATCGAAGGTACCACTTGGGAAGACTTCCTTTTCCTTAAATTTAGAAGGGATAAAAGCCATATACTGCCCATTTTCACGACTATATTTTTGAATTTCTTTCTCGATTTTATGTGCGAAATAACGAGGAGAAACAGGTCGAAGGAGTAACCAGAAGGCTGTTCGTATCCAATCTTTTAAGAGGCTATCTTTATAGACAATATTTTTATGTTTACTGAAAGACAGAAGTTTGAAGCTTTCTAGCTTATAACAAATATCAATGACCTTAGGGTCATCAAAGCGATCCATAGGGAAAATATCGATAAAAACACCTGACTCATAGGTTTTTGTATTCCGAGTATCAATAATTTTAGTTGTACTGTCGGTTATTTTGATAAAGTTGTTAAAGTAGTTCTTATCAGTTTCTAAGGAAAGGAGCTTATATTTGCTTTTTTCCTTTTGAAAAATGTTTATAAATCGTTGGTAGTCTTCTCGAGGCATGGACAGATCGATATCGTCGTCCCAAGGAATAAAGCCCTGATGTCGAACTGCCCCAATCAGAGTACCGTAGTTAATAATATAGTTGATATTGTGCTTTTTACAGAGAGTATCAATATAATCCAAAATTTCTAATTCAATTTGTTTGGCATCTTCAATGGTTAGTTGTTTCATTCTAAACTCCTATGATCTTTTGAATTTATTTTTTAAGGCTAGGACATGGTTTAAAAATTCATAGAAAATGCTATCTTTGGTGAAGGCAAGTAGACCAATATAAGAGATGGCTGATAGCAAGACAATCAAACCAGTATTAATCAAAAATGGCAAATTAATGACCATATCCACGGGATACAAGAAATTAATCAGGAAATAAATTCCTACAAAGGAAAGTGAAAAGAGCGAGTATCGAACAGTATAGCTAAAGATATGTCCTAAGTGGATGAGTTGTTTTCTATGGATGAAAATGATATAGAAAACAAGTAGAGAGGCTTCTGATAGCATAGTTGTCAGTAAGTAGTATTCAGGAGCCACGATGTGGTTTAAAAAGAGGAGACTATTTAAGCCCAAATTGAGTAATCCTGCAAAGACTGTATAGACTGTGATTCGTTTTTCATAGCCATTTGTAAAGAGAATTTGGGAACCAAGAATGGTATCTAAGGCCAGGATAATCGTACGAAAAGCGAAGAGAGAGGTTAAGATACCGCCTCCGATATATTTTTCACTACCATAAAGTAGGATAGCATTTGGTCCTAAAACCATGAGTCCGAAACTGAGTGGAATGATAAAGAAGTTAAAGATTCGACTTCCTCTATTAACCAGAGAAATATAGGCTTCTTTGTCTCCTTTACCCAAATAGTAACTGAGACGAGGCACACTCACTCCGATAGCTCCTGTTACAACACCAGCTATAACGGTCACAATTCGTTGAGCCATGGTATAGTAACTAACGTTGACATCAATCCCTGTTTTAACGAGGAAGAGACGATCCAAAAAAGTGAAGAGCATATTGGCATTGGCAAAGACTAACATGGCTGTTAGAGGGAGAAAGAGCGGTTTAAAATCACTTATGTGAATCTTAACAATCTTAATGTCTCTTTTAATCCAAAAATAACTAATCAGATAGTTAATCAGTGTCGATAAACTCATCACTAGTGTATAGACAACAATATCGTGTTCATTTTTGACAAACAGGAAAATAGAGACCAGCATCAGGATACGGATGAAGGCAGTCTTGTAAAAGAGAAAACTGTAATTTTCCAGAGCTTCATTGACCCACTCGATTGAAAAAATCTGGGCAATGAGTTGAATCCCCATAACAAGGTAGACTTTTTTGACGATTGGATTATCTGTAAAGAAGAGAGGATAGGCTAGGATATAGACAGCGGTGGTCAAAATCGTACAAGCTATGCACAAATAAAAAAGACTAGAGAAGGTTCTATTCAGATCTTTTTTGTTATCCTTGACATTACTGATGGCCCGTAAACCGTAGTTATAGACTCCATAAGTTGCAAAGGGTAAGAAAAATGACAAAATTGTGTCGACTGAGTTGAAGTAACCATAGTCAGTTCGGTCCAAGACACGCGCGACGTAGGTACCAGTTAAGATGGGAAAAATAATATTCAAGACACGAATTCCCATGTAAGATAGAGCATTTAATTTTATACTTTTCATTCAATTTACCTCGTTTTTCATTATATCATAAAGTTAGCTAATAAGAAATGAAGGGCAGCAAGTCAAGCAATCACTTTGAAGTTTCAAATCTTAATTTTAAGCTTTTTTTAAGAAAACTATATTATTCTGAAGAACTCTAAAATTTCACAGCCATTTATTGGTAATGACTACCGAATTCCTAGTCATTACTAGAAATGGACTAGTTATTTTGAATAATAGAACTCCTTAATCCTTCTATTCTAGAACGGGAGGGCCGGTATTTCTTTCATGATAGGACTAGATTGTGGTATAATAGAGAGAATAAGTTTTTTTAGTAAGACAAAGGAGAAAATAGATGATTTATGCAGGAATTCTTGCTGGTGGAACTGGCACACGCATGGGAATCAGTAACTTGCCAAAACAATTTTTAGAGTTAGGTGATCGACCTATCTTGATTCATACAATTGAAAAATTTGTCTTGGAACCAAGTATTGAAAAAATTGTAGTTGGGGTTCATGGAGACTGGGTTTCCCATGCAGAGGATCTTGTAGATAAATATCTGCCTCTTCATAAGGATCGTATCATCATTACAAAAGGTGGTGCTGACCGCAATACAAGTATTGAGAAAATCATTGAAGCCATTGATGCTTATCGTCCGCTTACTCCAGATGATATCGTTGTTACCCACGATTCTGTTCGTCCATTTATTACACTTCGCATGATTCAAGACAATATCAAACTTGCGCAAAATCATGACGCAGTGGACACAGTGGTAGAAGCGGTTGATACTATCGTTGAAAGTACCAATGGTCAATTCATTACAGATATTCCAAATCGTGCTCACCTTTATCAAGGACAAACACCTCAAACATTCCGTTGCAAGGACTTCATGGACCTTTATGGATCTCTTTCTGATGAAGAGAAGGAAATCTTGACAGATGCATGTAAAATCTTTGTCATTAAAGGAAAAGATGTGGCCTTGGCCAAGGGTGAATATTCAAATCTTAAAATCACAACCGTAACAGATTTGAAGATTGCAAAAAGTATGATTGAGAAAGACTAGTAAAATGATTAATCAAATTTATCAACTAACTAAGCCTAAGTTTATCAATGTCAAATATCAGGAAGAGGCTATTGACCAAGAGAATCATATCCTCATCCGCCCTAATTATATGGCGGTCTGTCATGCGGATCAGCGTTACTATCAAGGAAAACGTGATCCAAAGATTTTGAATAAAAAGCTTCCAATGGCAATGATTCACGAGTCATGTGGAACCGTTATTTCTGACCCGACGGGAACCTATGAGGTTGGGCAAAAAGTTGTCATGATTCCAAATCAGCCTCCTATGCAGAGTGATGAAGAATTCTATGAAAACTACATGACAGGGACTCATTTCTTGTCTAGTGGATTTGATGGCTTTATGAGAGAGTTTGTTTCTCTCCCTAAAGATCGCGTGGTGGCTTATGATGCTATTGAAGATACGGTTGCAGCCATTACAGAGTTCGTCAGTGTCGGCATGCACGCTATGAATCGTCTATTGACCCTTGCTCATAGCAAGCGGGACCGAATCGCCGTTATCGGAGATGGAAGTTTAGCATTTGTGGTTGCCAATATTATCAACTATACTTTGCCAGAAGCAGAGATTGTGGTTATTGGTCGTCATTGGGAAAAGTTGGAACTCTTCTCATTTGCCAAAGAATGCTATATCACTGATAATATTCCTGAAGATTTGGCCTTTGACCATGCTTTTGAGTGTTGTGGTGGTGATGGTACTGGACCAGCTATTAATGACTTGATTCGCTATATTCGTCCTCAAGGAACGATTCTCATGATGGGAGTTAGCGAATATAAAGTCAATCTCAATACTCGCGATGCCTTAGAAAAGGGCTTGCTCTTAGTTGGTTCCTCTCGTTCTGGTCGCATCGATTTTGAAAATGCAATCCAAATGATGGAAGTCAAGAAATTTGCCAATCGTCTTAAAAATATCCTTTATCTAGAAGAACCTGTAAGAGAAATTAAAGATATTCACCGTGTCTTTGCAACCGATTTAAACACAGCCTTTAAAACCGTGTTTAAGTGGGAAGTATAAGAACTGGAGGTTAATTGTGGAGAAAATCATTAAAGAGAAAATTTCTTCCCTACTTAGTGAAGAAGAGGAAGTCCTCAGTGTTGAACAGCTAGGGGGAATGACCAATCAAAACTATTTGGTCAAAACAACAAATAAGCAATACATTGTTAAATTCTTTGGTAAAGGGACAGAAAAGCTTATCAATCGACAAGATGAAAAGTACAATCTTGAGTTACTAAAGGATTTAGACTTAGATGTAAAAAATTATCTTTTTGATATTGAAGCTGGTATCAAAGTAAATGAGTATATCGAATCTGCGATTACGCTTGATTCAACGTCAATCAAGACCAAATTTGATAAAATTGCTCCAATTTTACAAACTATTCATGCTTCTGGCAAGGAATTAAGGGGAGAATTTGCTCCTTTTGAAGAAATCAAAAAATACGAATCCTTGATTGAAGAAAAAATCCCTTATGCTAACTATGAAGCAGTTCGAGAAGAAGTCTTTTCCTTAGAGAAAAGACTGGCTGACTTAGGTGTTGACAGAAAATCTTGTCATATCGATTTGGTGCCTGAAAACTTTATCGAATCACCTCAAGGACGACTTTATCTGATTGACTGGGAATATTCATCAATGAATGATCCAATGTGGGATTTAGCAGCCCTCTTTTTAGAGTCCGAATTCACTCCCCAAGAGGAAGAAGCTTTCTTATCTCACTATGAGAGTGAGCAAACACCTGTCTCTCGTGAAAAGATTGCCATCTATAAAATTTTGCAAGATGCTATTTGGAGTTTATGGACTGTCTATAAGGAAGAGCAAGGCGCAGATTTTGGTCACTATGGTGTGAATCGTTACCAAAGAGCTGTTAAAGGTTTGTCATATTATGGAGGTTCAGATGAAAAATAAAAATGGAGTTTCTTTTGGTCTACTCTCAGGTATTTTCTGGGGTTTAGGTCTAACGATTAGTGCTTATATCTTTTCGATTTTTACAGATTTGTCACCCTTTGTGGTGGCTGCTGCTCACGATTTCTTGAGTATCTTTATCTTACTAGCTTTTCTTTTGGTAAAAGAAGGAAAAGTTCGTCTCTCAATTTTCTTAAATATTCGCAATGTTAGTGTTATCATCGGAGCCTTGCTAGCAGGCCCTATTGGTATGCAGGCCAATCTTTATGCGGTTAAGTATATCGGAAGTTCCTTAGCTTCATCTGTATCGGCTATTTACCCTGCGATTTCAGTTTTATTGGCTTTCTTCTTTTTGAAGCACAAGATTTCAAAAAATACTGTATTTGGTATTGTCTTGATTATTGCAGGGATTATTGCTCAGACCTATAAGGTTGAACAGGTCAATTCCTTCTACATTGGGATTCTCTGTGCTTTGGTTTGTGCCATTGCATGGGGGAGTGAAAGTGTCCTTAGCTCCTTTGCCATGGAAAGTGAATTGAGTGAAATCGAAGCCCTCTTAATCCGTCAAGTGACTTCATTCTTGTCCTATCTTGTGATTGTGCTCTTCTCTCATCAGTCATTTGCAGAAGTGGCCAATGGACAATTGTTAGGTCTTATGATTGTCTTTGCAGCCTTTGATATGATTTCCTACTTGGCTTATTATATCGCTATCAATCGCTTGCAACCAGCCAAGGCTACAGGTCTTAACGTGAGTTATGTAGTTTGGACTGTCTTGTTTGCAGTTGTTTTCTTGGGTGCACCGCTAGATATGCTGACAATTATTACGTCACTTGTCGTTATTGCTGGAGTTTATATTATTATTAAAGAATAAAGGAGATTCGTGTGAAAGCCATCATCTTAGCAGCGGGCTTGGGAACTCGCTTGCGTCCTATGACTGAAAATACCCCTAAAGCCTTGGTTCAGGTTAATCAAAAACCCTTGATTGAATACCAAATTGAGTTTTTAAAAGAAAAAGGAATCAATGAAATCATCATCATTGTTGGTTACCTTAAAGAACAATTCGATTATTTGAAAGAAAAATATGGTGTTCGCCTCGTCTTCAATGATAAATACGCTGACTACAATAACTTTTACTCTCTCTATCTTGTAAAAGAAGAATTGGCCAATAGCTATGTTATTGATGCCGATAATTATCTCTTTAAAAATATGTTCCGTAATGATTTGACTCGTTCGACTTATTTTAGTGTCTATCGTGAAGATTGTACCAACGAATGGTTCTTGGTCTATGGAGATGACTATAAGGTTCAAGACATTACTGTTGATAGCAAGGCTGGTCGTATCCTTAGTGGTGTATCCTTCTGGGACGCTCCAACTGCAGAAAAGATTGTCAGCTTTATCGACAAGGCTTATGCAAGTGGTGAATTTGTTGATCTCTACTGGGACAATATGGTTAAGGATAATATCAAAGAACTGGATGTCTATGTTGAAGAATTAGAAGGCAATAGCATCTATGAGATCGATAGTGTCCAAGACTACCATAAATTAGAAGAAATTCTTAAAAACGAAAATTAAAGATTCCAACATCTGGCTAAAATAGTCGGATGTTTTTTTGATTTTTTACGAATAAATAGATGAATAGAAAAAGAAATGGAGATATTTATGAAAATCACAAACTATGAAATCTATAAGTTAAAAAAATCGGGTTTGACCAATCAACAGGTTTTGAAGGTCCTAGAATATGGTGAAAATGTCGATCAGGAGCTTTTGTTGGGTGATATTGCAGATATATCAGGTTGTCGAAATCCAGCTGTTTTTATGGAACGTTATTTTCAGATAGACGATGCGCATTTGGAGAAGGAGTTTCAAAAATTTCCATCTTTCTCTATTTTAGATGACTGTTATCCTTGGGATTTGAGTGAAATATATGATGCACCTGTGCTTTTATTTTACAAGGGAAATCTGGATCTCTTGAAATTTCCAAAAGTAGCGGTTGTAGGTAGTCGTGCTTGTAGCAAACAGGGAGCTAAGTCAGTTGAAAAAGTCATTCAGGGCTTGGAAAATGAACTGGTTATCGTCAGTGGATTAGCCAAGGGCATTGACACAGCAGCTCATATGGCAGCTCTTCAGAATGGCGGAAAAACCATTGCAGTGATTGGAACAGGACTGGATGTGTTTTATCCTAAAGCCAATAAACGTTTGCAAGACTACATCGGCAATGACCATCTGGTTCTCAGTGAGTATGGACCAGGCGAACAACCTCTAAAATTTCATTTTCCTGCCCGTAATCGCATCATTGCTGGACTTTGCCGTGGTGTGATTGTAGCAGAGGCTAAGATGCGCTCAGGTAGTCTCATTACCTGTGAGCGAGCAATGGAAGAAGGACGCGATGTCTTTGCTATTCCTGGTAGCATTTTAGATGGACTATCAGACGGTTGCCATCATTTGATTCAAGAAGGGGCAAAATTGGTCACCAGTGGGCAGGATGTTCTTGCGGAATTTGAATTTTAAGACGAAAGTTCGCTTACTAGACAAACTTTTCTTCTATATATAGGAGCTAAGTCTTGACAGTTATGGCAAAATGGTTTACACTTTATAAAGTTTATTACTTTGAAAAGGTGTGATACTGTGGCTACGGCAACAAAAAAGAAAAAATCAACAGTTAAAAAAAATTTAGTCATCGTGGAGTCGCCTGCTAAGGCTAAGACGATTGAAAAATATCTTGGCAGAAACTACAAGGTTTTAGCCAGTGTCGGCCATATCCGTGATTTGAAGAAATCCAGTATGTCAGTCGATATTGAAAATAATTATGAACCGGAATATATCAATATCCGAGGAAAAGGTCCTCTTATCAATGACTTGAAAAAAGAAGCCAAAAAAGCTAATAAAGTCTTTCTGGCGAGTGACCCGGACCGTGAAGGAGAAGCGATTTCTTGGCATTTGGCTCACATTCTCAACTTAGATGAAAATGATGCCAACCGTGTGGTCTTCAATGAAATCACCAAGGATGCGGTCAAAAATGCTTTTAAAGAACCTCGTAAGATTGATATGGACTTGGTCGATGCTCAACAGGCTCGTCGTGTCCTAGACCGCTTGGTGGGGTACTCGATTTCGCCTATTTTGTGGAAGAAGGTCAAGAAGGGCTTGTCAGCAGGTCGCGTTCAGTCTATTGCGCTCAAGTTAATCATTGATCGTGAGAATGAAATTAATGCCTTCCAACCAGAAGAATATTGGACAATTGATGGTGTCTTTAAAAAGGGAACCAAGCAATTTCAAGCTTCCTTCTATGGAGTGGATGGCAAAAAGCTGAAATTGACTAGCAATGATGAGGTCAAGGAAGTCTTGTCTCGCCTGACTAGTAAAGATTTTTCAGTGGATCAGGTAGATAAGAAAGAGCGCAAACGCAACGCTCCTTTACCCTATACCACTTCATCCATGCAGATGGACGCTGCCAATAAAATTAACTTCCGTACTCGAAAGACTATGATGGTTGCCCAACAGCTCTATGAAGGGATTAATATCGGTTCTGGTGTTCAAGGTTTGATTACCTATATGCGTACCGATTCGACTCGTATTAGTCCTGTAGCGCAAAATGAAGTAGCAAGTTTCATTACGGATCGTTTTGGTAGCAAGTATTCTAAGCATGGTAGCAAGGTCAAAAATGCTTCAGGAGCTCAGGATGCCCACGAGGCTATTCGTCCGTCTAGTGTCTTTAATACACCTGAAAGTATTGCTAAGTATTTGGACAAGGATCAGCTCAAGCTTTATACTCTTATTTGGAATCGTTTTGTAGCGAGTCAGATGACAGCTGCTGTCTTTGATACCATGGCTGTTAAATTATCTCAAAATGGGGTTCAATTTGCTGCTAATGGTAGTCAGGTTAAGTTTGATGGTTATCTTGCCATTTACAATGATTCTGACAAGAATAAGATGTTACCAGATATGGCTGTTGGAGATGTGGTTAAGCAGGTGAATAGCAAACCAGAGCAACATTTCACTCAACCTCCTGCTCGCTATTCTGAAGCGACACTGATCAAGACCTTGGAGGAAAATGGGGTTGGCCGTCCGTCAACCTACGCACCAACCATTGAAACCATTCAGAAACGTTATTATGTTCGCCTTGCAGCCAAACGCTTTGAACCGACAGAGTTGGGAGAAATTGTTAACAAACTCATCGTTGAATATTTCCCAGATATCGTAAACGTGACCTTCACAGCTGAAATGGAAGGCAAGCTGGATGATGTCGAAGTCGGAAAAGAGCAGTGGCAACGTGTCATTGATGCCTTTTATAAACCTTTCTCTAAAGAGGTTGCCAAGGCTGAAGAAGAAATGGAAAAAATCCAAATCAAGGATGAACCCGCTGGATTTGATTGTGAAGTGTGTGGCAGTCCAATGGTCATTAAACTTGGTCGTTTTGGTAAGTTCTACGCTTGTAGCAATTTCCCAGATTGCCGTCATACCCAAGCAATCGTGAAAGAGATTGGTGTAGAGTGTCCAAGTTGTCATCAGGGACAAATTATTGAGCGTAAAACAAAACGTAACCGCCTTTTCTATGGTTGCAATCGCTATCCAGAATGTGAATTTACCTCTTGGGATAAGCCTGTTGGTCGTGACTGTCCAAAATGTGGCAACTTCCTCATGGAGAAAAAAGTCCGTGGTGGTGGCAAGCAGGTTGTTTGTAGCAAGGGTGACTACGAAGAAGAAAAGATTAAATAAGAGGAGAGTCCTGAAAGTGAATTTCAGGCTCTTTTTGGTTAGAGCTTGACAAAATTCATCATTGTATGCGAAACTAGAAGAAGATTATTTTAACTAGGAGAAGTTATGCGTTTTATCTATCTTATCATTGGTTTTTTATCACTAGCCTTGGCTATTATTGGGGTTGTTTTACCCTTGTTGCCCACAACGCCTTTTCTTTTGCTGTCTATTGCTTGTTTTTCAAGAAGTTCCAAGCGTTTCGAAGATTGGCTTTATCATACTAAGCTCTATCAAGCATATGTAGCTGATTTTCGCGAGACCAAGTCTATTGCGCGTGAACGAAAGAAAAAAATTATCGTATCTATCTACATCTTGATGGGAATTTCCATTTATTTTGCCCCTCTCTTACCAGTCAAAATCGGTCTGGGTGCTTTGACTATCTTTATAACCTATTATCTCTTTAAGGTTATTCCAGACAAAGAATAGTTAAAATAGTAGTTATTTGCCTTGATAAAATTGAAAGCATATTCACAACAATATGATATAATAAATTTAAAGTAATTTTCAAGGAGAATCAAATGATTTACGAATTTTGTGCTGAAAATGTGACCTTGCTTGAAAAAGCGATGCAGGTTGGAGCTCGTCGAATTGAACTTTGTGACAATCTAGCAGTTGGTGGGACAACTCCCAGCTATGGAGTGACCAAGGCAGCGGTTGAATTGGCAGCTAACTACGATACGACCATCATGACCATGATTCGTCCACGTGGTGGCGACTTTGTCTATAATGACCTAGAAATTGCTATCATGTTAGAAGACATTCGGTTGACCGCTCAGGCTGGAAGTCAAGGAGTTGTATTTGGGGTTTTAACTGCTGATAAGAAGTTGGATAAGCCTAATCTGGAGAAGTTGATAGCTACGTCAAAAGGAATGGAAATTGTCTTTCATATGGCCTTTGATGAATTGAGTGATAATAATCAACTGGAAGCTATTGACTGGCTTAGTCAAGCTGGAGTCACTCGTATCCTAACTCGCGCTGGTGTGTCTGGCGACTCCTTAGAAAAACGCTTTGCTCACTATCACAGAATTTTGGAACATGCTAAAGGTAAAATTGAAATTCTACCAGGTGGGGGGATTGACCTTGACAACCGTCAAACCTTTATTGACCATCTGGGCGTGACACAATTGCACGGAACCAAGGTTGTCTTTTAAAAAATAGAAAGGAACTGCTAGCTTTTGGTAGCAGTTTTCACTTATGTTTGAAATTTTTAAATCCTATCAGTTTAATAAAGAAAAGGCTAGAGACTATGGTTTTGTAGAAAATGGGGAAGTATGGAACTATAGTTGTCAGATTTTGCAGGGTGACTTTTCCATGACAGTCTCTATCACTCCTGATAATGTGAGTTTTCAGGTTTTTGATCAGGAAACGGGTGACCTCTATCCTCAAGTACATATGGAAAGTATGCGGGGAAGTTTTGTCGGAAGTGTTCGTGAGGCTTGTTTGGAGATTCTTTACCAGATTCGGAAGGCTTGCTTTGATGTGCAGGATTTTATCTGTCCTCAGACTAAGCGAATCATGACTCAAGTTCAGGAAAAGTATGGTAATCAGTTGGAGTATTTGTGGGAGAAATCGCCTGATACAGCAGTGTTAAGACACGAAGGAAATAAAAAGTGGTATGCCGTCTTGATGAAAATCTCTTGGAATAAGCTGGAAAAGGGCAGAGAAGGACAAGTGGAAGCAGTCAACCTCAAACATGACAAAGTAGCTGATTTACTTTCAAAAAAGGGCATTTATCCAGCTTTTCATATGAATAAACGTTACTGGATTAGTGTGGCGCTTGATGATACTTTATCAGATGAAGAAGTACTGGAATTGATAGAAAAAAGTTGGTACTTAACCACTAAAAAATGAAACATTTCAAGATTTTTCAAGAACTTTCAATTAGCAAAATATTCTTTACTGAAGAAATTTTCAGAAAATATTGGATTTTTTCTTGACAAGTGCTTTTGCCTATGCTAAAATACTAAACAAGATATCAAACGAAGGAGAAAGTCAAACATGAAAACAGCTAAGTTTAATCAATT
>CAUQTL010000015.1:0-25420 GCA_963521035.1 uncultured Streptococcus sp. | reverse complement strand
CTCATACTTTCAGTTCTATCTATTATACTAGATTTTTACGATTTTATCAAAAGAAGGCTCCTCTGTCGGGATAGATTTTCCCTAGGGTAACTTCTGTAGAAGACTCTAATACTTCTTCAAACCACGTCAGCTTTATCTACAACCTCAAAGCGGTGCTTTGAGCAACCTGCGACTAGCTTCCTAGTTTGCTTTTTGATTTTCATTGAGTATAAAAGAAAATTTCTGCAGAAAAATAGAAAAAGCCTTCAAAATCGGCTCTTAGCCAACTTTGAAGACCTAATACATCAGAAAGCTTATAGTTTAAAGGTTGCTACACCGAGAATAGAACGATTTAAGTTTCTGAGAATTTGAAGACTTTGCTCAAATTTCTTATAACGAGTCACTCCGTATTCTTCAACAAGAAGGACTGTATCTCTTTCCAAAAGCGATGGTACATCTTGTAAATCTACAAAATGCATTCCTTTCAAAGCCTCTTGATTTTGTTTTAATTTATCTAGAATAGCTTTATTTGAGCTAACAATAGTCAATTCTTGTCCAGCATTTTTGTATGACAAGACATCTGCTAGGTTGGCAATTGTTGTAATCTCTGTTACAAAATCAATTTGATACTGAGAAAAATCACCTGCTCTATTGATTGTTGGATTAAAGAGATAAATCAATACATTTCCCATCACAACCAAAATCACACAGACTACTCCAATAACAGCTAAACGGAGAATCAAATTCTTCACATTCAATCCAAGCGCTGTCTCACCATTTGCATTCAATTCTTTAGAGTTGATGGTTTCCAATTTTTCAATTTTTACATTTGCATAAGTGTGTTTAAATTTCTCAATCAATCCATCAATTTTTCGCTCCAACAAGTCATTAGCATCTTTACTTGGTGTCAAAATTTTCACACCAACCCCTGCATCGTCAATCATATAGTAGACAGTCAGTTTTTTCCACCAATAATCATTCGTAGAATTTTTCAAGGTTGTTTCTGTCGTATCTAATTCACTGGCAATTTTTTTCAACTCACTCGGCTCTACATCATTGAAAAGATAAGCTCCATTCAAATTCCCATCAATCAATTTCCCGTAGAAATCACTATAACCACCAATT
The DNA here is from genome assembly GCA_963521035.1 of uncultured Streptococcus sp. Taxonomy (GTDB): domain Bacteria; phylum Bacillota; class Bacilli; order Lactobacillales; family Streptococcaceae; genus Streptococcus. Next base: position 24,316 of record CAUQTL010000015.1, on the reverse strand, counting down.
TGATGATTCAAAATCGTTTTGGCTGAATCTTCTGGAGGTGTGATTTTATAGCTGATATAAGTTGAATAACTTGTTGTGTCTTTGACAGTATTTTTATTCTTAACTGCTTTAATTGTAAATGGTACAGCAATGAGAGCAAATAAAGCGATGAGAGCTAGAATATTTGCTTTTCGTTTTTTGTATAGATTTGCAAATAAATCAGCTACTGAATAATGTTCAAACATGATTTTTTTCTCCTTTGTTTAGTAGATACTGGTTTTGCTTTGTAAGCATTTTCGCTACAAATATAATCACAAGAACAATTCCCCAGAATTGCATTGTAAATAAATTGAAGAAACTTTCTGAAAAGCTACTTCTTGGCATAAAGAATAGATTATTCAAGATGAGTAGGGACAAGGCAAATAGGATTGTTCTTGAACGATAGGCTACTTGCAGCATGGCTATGAATAACATACCTAGTAAGAGACTAAGTAGAAAGACTCCTATCATACCATAGTCGGTATACAACTCCATAATATAGCTACTTCCGATACCATGTCCTTTCAAGTATTCCTTGTTCAAGACAAGATAGGATAGATTATGGGCATAACTATTACTATCAATAGCTAGTTCCACACTATTGGTTGTATGTTCAAAGGCTTTTCCTCCGAAAATGGCCCCTAAACTTCCCCTTGCAAAATAATCAATAACAGGACCAAAAGTAAAATTGCGTAAATCTCGGTAAGGGAGGCTACTGTTAAATAGAAAACCTCGAGCCAGAACACCAAAACTAGTCCCTTGTTTATAGATAAAGTCAAGTAAGATATCCCAGAAACCTGTATGGGAAACCTGGACATTATCCCGTACATAATTGAGCACTCCCATCGCTAACATGAGAATAGGAGAACCCACAAAAATCGCTAACTTTTCTTTAAATCCAATCCATTTTCCTTTTTCAGTTTGCTCTCGCATAAAGTAATAAACAAAAGCAAATAAAATACTTAAAATAAAGGGATTTCGTGTCCCGATTGCCAAATGAATGGTATTGGCTGCAATAAAGGAGACAAGCACTGCTGTGGCCTGCAATTTCTTTGGCTTGGTTGCCAGATACATACACATTGCATAGACCGTAAAGGTAGACAAAATGTAGGTAAAATAAGGAAGTTTACTTTCAAAATTTGCATAGTAGGCATAGTAGGAAGTCTGCAAACGATACAGGAGCCGTTCAAATAAGCGAATAAAATAGAAAGGATAGGTTAGAAGAAAAACTCCTAGTGATACAAAGCGTAACCGCTTGATATAAATCTCTTTTATAGAATTTCCTATCTTTGGTACTTTTATGTTCTTCCTAGCTATGAAGTAACGAGCCAGTACGCCTCCTGTGGTCAAGCCCAGAATCGAAACCATGACGACTATAAAGGCAAAGCGATAGGCTATCGGATGATAGGTATCCAGAGCGCCATCCCTAAAATAATCAATGGTCGGTCTTGATACCAGAAATACAAAAATAGTTAAATAGAAAATAAAATGGATTAAGTAATACTTGATATCATTCCAGCAGGCAATTAAGCTACTAACCAGTAAGAACAATAAAGTAGAAAGCAAGCTAACATTATTATTATTAAACAGATACACAATTCCACTTACTAGCGTCAAGGCATAGCTGACTATGGTCAAACTAAATAATAATCGTTTTCCATCAATCACTTGCTCACCCCCGTTCTAATGTAATTTTTTAGATTTTTCAATATTTTTCAGTAATAAGAATCGGTATAAGGAAATGTTTATGAATAGAGCCAAAGCACTAATTCTTCTCCCCTTACGGAAAATTGGATTCCTAGCAATAGCAAAGGCATGGCCTTTTAAAAATCGGTGAATCTGAGAATAGGCTTCAAATTGTTTATACTGATCATCTAGTAACATCTTATCCAGAATAAAAAAGTAGGCATAGGCCAATCTGAAAAAAGCAACCTCTTTCAAATCCGGATAGTTTTTCACAACTTCATTGTAAAACTTTTGGTAGATATCAATATAGGCTAAATCCTTCTCTGCATAGGGTTTAGTCGTAATACTATCCCCTCTATGGAAATAGTAATAATAGGGTTTGGTATTAACAACGTACTTCTTAGCCAACTTGATTAAATCAAAATGATAATAAGCATCTTCATAAATCAATCCCTTTGGAAAGGATAGGGCAGTTGCAATCTCTCTCTTGACTAGCTTATTGCAGATCGTTCCAGGTATTTTTTCACCTATGAGGTATTCCCTTAGAAATGTTTGGGAATCACAGACAAAATACTCATCCTGATTGGCTGACTGTGGGCTTTCATCATTAGCATAGACATTCATGACACCACAGCTCGAAACATCCGCATCTTCTTGAATTAATTGCTCATATAAGCTCTGAATCATTTCTGGATGGATATAATCATCTGAATCAATAAAAATCAGATAATCTCCGTGAGTCTGTTTCATTCCATCGTTTCGTGCTTGCGACAAACCTTCATTCTTTTTATGAAGCACTGACACCCTATCATCTTGTTCAGCGATTGAATCACACAAGCGACCACTTTCATCCGTTGCTCCATCATCAACAAGAATAATTTCCAGATGCTGATAGGTCTGCTTCTGAATGGAAGCTATCGATTTTTCTAGGTACTGCGCCACATTATAGACTGGCACAATCACACTGATTAATGCAGTTTCCATGCTACTCCTCTAATAGTTTTTCTACTTGTTCGATTTGTTTGGTAATTGTGAATTGTTGAATGAATTGGCTAGCCTCATTGACATCGAAGTTTGTTGCAGAGGTCATGTAGTCAATAATTGCCTGAGCCGCCTCTTGATTGCTCTCAATGATTTGTCCAAATCGTCCTTCTTGAGATAATTCCTCAGCTCCTCCGACATCCGTAGAGACAAAAGGAATTCCCAGACTCAAGGCTTCCACATACACTCCAGGAAAACCTTCTTGTTTAGACATAGACAAGAGAACTTTCGTCTGAGATAAATACTGATAAGGATTTTTTTGATAACCAAGGAAATGTACATAGTCTTCAAGCTCATATTCTTTGACGCGTTTTTTCAGTTCCTCTTCCATATCCCCAGCCCCGATAAAATAGAGATGATAGTTTTTTCCCTCTTGGTGTAATAATCGTATCACTTCCACCACACGGTCAGAACCCTTATTTTCCTCAATCCGTCCGATAGTACAGATACTTTGAGGCGCAATCTCGATATCGATCTTCTCTTGAGATTTTTCTAGAATACTCTGAAAATCATATCCATTGTAAACTGTCCGTAATTTCGAAGCATAATCTGGATAGACTTCCTTGATAGAATTGCTGGTTTTTTTTGAAATTCCTACAATGGTATCCGCAGCATCCAACTGGCGTCTGTGTGATTCTCTTTTGGAGCTATCCTTAATAAATTCTTCGATACTTCCATGAATCCAAGAGATTTTCTTGACTTCTTTTCTTTTAGAGAACAAAAGTGGAGGATTCATAATGGTAAAGGAAACTTCAACATCATAGTCATCTTTCACCAGTAAACGACGTGTCAATCTTGGAAAATAAATTCTCATTCTCCACAAAAGAGCTCGAATCCATCTGGATTGGCGATAATCCTGAAGGGATTTTAAAATGCGTACATGCTTGGGAACAGATTCGTATCCCTTATCAAAATGTTCCATTTCAAGAATATCAATATCATACTTTTCTGAATCTAGATTTGAAACAATGGTAGATAGAATCTTCTCTGCGCCACCCCCGAGAGAAAAAGACCACATAAAAAATAATATTTTTTTCTTAGCCACCATATTCTCCCTTGTATTCTGTATAAGACTTATCCATATCAGCGATGACAGCATCATGATGTGGTAGCTGCTTATCTGCTGGTGGAGGTGTCATGTAGTCTCCAAAAGCAGTGCTTAGATAGGCATCATATCCAACTGGAATGGGCATCTCTGTCTCTTCAAATGGCAAGAAGAGATTATCTTCAAAAGATGCGATTTGGTACTTATTTCTCATGTAGCCAGGCCCTGAGCATAACTCCGTGATTCCATCGCTCTCAGCCAGACTGTACTTGGTCATTTCTTTTTCAGCTTTTTTCCAAATGCGATAACGGAGTGATTTTGGCGTCAAACCGAGTAAAATGCAACTTCCCCATTTCATAAGTGCGCCATGCTTTTCTGGAATAGTTTGCGCACAAAAGAGTGAATAAATCAGTGCCCAGCGAACCTGCTTCTTTCGCTCAGCTGGATTTTTCGGATAATAATCCAAAGGCAACACATCCAAGGCCAAACCATGTGGTAAATTCAAATCCTGCTGGTAAGGTTTGATACAGGTGGTTTCCTTGTCACGAATGGTAATAAAAAGATTACGATCGACAAAATCCTTGTTACTCTTTGACAAGAAATAACGCTCATCTGCATAACGAGGCCATATTTCTGCTAATTTCTCATAATCCTTACGAGGCATAAAAAAGTCTAGGTCGTCGTCCCAAGGAATAAACCCCTTGTTTCGAAGGGCACCAATAGCACCTCCTCCACAGAGATAACAAAGTAAATCATGTTCCTTGCAAAAGGCAACAAAATATTCAGCCATCTCCAGACTACGAGCCTGAATTGCTTTTAAATCAGTCATATTGTTCATTATTCTTTCTATCGTATCGTTCCATTATACCACAAATAAGGGATGAAAATCTATTGCAGACTGTAAAAAATCAAAGCCTGACTGCTATATACATAGCCTTCAAACTTTGATTTTTCTGTCTTAACTTATCTCATTCCCATTTGAGCGAGCTTGGTTTGATATTTATTTTGGTCTACTAAGAGTGCCTGTCCTCCATAGACATCATAGGCATCGACCCAATCACCCAGTTCTGGAACTGTTAATCTCTCAATACCATTTTGCGCTCCATCTAGGAAGGATAAGCCATTGGTCAATAAGAAACTATAGGGAACATTCGTAGAGGTCATCCCAAAGACCTTACCAAGTGCTTCTGATCCAGTAAAGAGTTTGGTTGGATCCTTGAGTTGTTGCAGAACAGCTGTCAATACTTGCTGTTGTCTCTTGGTACGACCATAATCACCTTCGTCATCATCACGGAAGCGAGCATAATTGAGTAAGGTTGAACCGTTCATCTGCTGTTTTCCGACTTTGATGGTTTGGGTTGGAGACTCAGTCTCAGTAGCGTGTAAATCATCTCCGACTGTAGCTTCTGTTAGTGGGCGCCCATTCAATGTTGAAAATTTGGCATCAATCGTCACCCCATCAGGGAAGAGAGTGTCAATAGCGGTTGCGAAGGCCTGGAAATCAACCAAGGCATAGTACTTAATATCCAAGTCAAAATTATCTTTCAATACTTGGCGAACCATTTCTGCCCCTTTTTGGCCTTCTTGTTCTCCTAACTCATAAGCAACATTTAACTTATTATCGGATTGCTTTCTGCCGTTAATGACTTGGCTATAACCGTCTATATAAACCAAATTATCACGCATGAAGCTGACCAGCTTGATTTTCTTATCTGAACCACCAACATTTAGTACCATAATAGAGTCCGTTCTCGTCTCAGTACTATTTTGGCCAATCCGTCCATCCGTTCCCATGATCAAGATATTAACCCCATCCTTGGTATCTTGACCATGAAAAACTTCTACTTGAGCTGCCTTAGCATTAGCAGGTTTATTTGGATCAGCATTTGAATAGCCTTTTAGGAACATAAAAATCATGCCAAAACCGACACAGGCTAGAAGGGCAAGCAATCCTGCAAAAATGCGCCCCCAACGAATCTTACGTTTTTTGGACTTAACCTTTGGAAGAGGATGACTTTTCTGATATTTTTTTGCACGACTACGGTTACCATAGGATGGAAGAGGAGACTGATTGACTGGTTCCATGAAAGACTCTTCCATATCGTAATTTTCATTATAAATTTCTGGAGAAGCTTTACTACTGCTAGCCATATTTAACTTACCTTGCAGGTAAGCAAACTCTTTTTTCTCTCGCTCATTGAGGTAATGAATGTTCTTAAAAAGATAGTCATAACGTAACTGCTCGTGATGGCTTAAGGGATTTTCTTTACTCATCTTTTCTCCTTTCCATGGTCTGATATTGGATAAATAGGATAGGCGCCCAGTACTTTATACTGGATTCCAATCGCTTCTAATTCTTTTTGGGCAAAGTGGACCAAGTCCTTATCAGCATAGTCCACATCGATAATGAAAAAGTATTCGCCCAGTGCTGTCTTGAGTGGCCGACTTTCAATTTTTGTCAGGTCAATTCCTCTCCAAGCAAAGGTCGACAGGGCCTTATAAAGTGCACCTGGAAGATTGTCCGGTAAGGTCATGGCCAAACTCATTTTCTCAGTTTGTGCTTTTAAGGGAATACTAGGCTTTTCAGCTCCCAAAACCCAGAAACGTGTGAAATTGGCTTCCATTTCCTGAATATCCTCGGCAATCAGTTCTAAACCATATTCTTCAGCAGAACTTCTAGGAGCAATGGCTGCATAAGGCTGGTCTGGATGTTCGGAAATAAAACGGGCCGCATAAGCTGTACTAGCTGTTACCTCGATTTGGGTCTCTGGATATTGTTCATCGATGAATTTCTTTCCTTGAGCCAAAGCCTGAGGATGAGAAAAAATCTTTTCAATCTTAGTATGACCTGGCACCACCATCAACTGCTGATGAATAGGCTGAACAATTTCTGCCACTGCTTGGATGCGAGCCTGATGAAAAAGGTAGTCTAAGGTTTCATGAACACTACCCTCGATAGAATTTTCAACTGGTACCACAGAATAGTCCACCAAGCCTTGCTCATAGGCCTTAATGACATCTGTAATATTGGCAAAGGCCTGCAATTCCTCATGAGGAAAAGCTGTCTGCACAACATGGTGTGAAAATGATCCCTTGGGACCTAGATAAGCAATTTTCATCTCAGTTCCTCTATAATTTCCTCTGGGCTTAACCTGGTCACATCCAAAATCCGACTAGCCACTTCCTCATACCAAGCCTGTCGTTCTTGGAAAATAGCTGCAAGTTCTTCCTTGCTATTATTTAGAAAAAGCGGACGCTGATTGTCCTGATCAGCTGCGATACGGTGGTAGAGAGTTTCAAAATCGGCTTTCAGGTAGATATTATCAGAATTGGTCTTGAGTAAGTTGCGATTTCGCTGAGAAACGACCACTCCTCCACCAGTTGACACAACTTGATCTCTTTGTAGTAACTCAGCTAATACTTCTGACTCTACCTGTCGAAAGGCCTCTTCTCCCATTTCCGAGAAAAATTCCGAAATAGACATGCCTAAGCGCTTCTCTATCAGAGCATCCATATCGAGATAAGCTGGATCCAATCCTCTTGCAATAGTCGATTTTCCAGCCCCCATAAAGCCTAATAACACCTTAGCCATGAATCAAGCTCTCCAAATCATCAAAGAAGCTAGGATAGCTGGTATTGATAGCTTCAGCACGGTCAAGCTCCACCTCTCCATCAGCAACCAAGAGGGCCGCGATAGCTGTCATCATACCGATACGGTGGTCACCAAACGTATTGACTCTAGCACCGTGAAGGGCTGATTTCCCTTTGATAATCATTCCATCAGCTGTAGGAATAATATCTGATCCCATGCTATTTAAGGCGTCTGCCACAACCTGAATGCGGTCTGTTTCCTTGACCTTAAGTTCCTCAGCATCCTTGATAACTGTGACACCTTGGGCTTGGGTCGCCAGCAGGGCAATAATTGGCAATTCATCAATCAAGCGTGGAATCAAAGCACCACCAATCTCTGTTCCTTTGAGGTCTGAAGACTCAACAGTTAAGGTAGCAGATTTAGCGACTGGGTCAATTTCAGTTATTTCTAGTTTTCCACCCATGGCACGAATGACATCGATAATTCCTGTACGCGTTTCGTTAATACCTACATTCTTAAGCACTACACGAGAATTTGGAACAATCAAACCTGCGACTAGCCAAAAGGCTGCACTGGAAATATCTCCTGGAACAACCACCTTTTGTCCAGTCAGTTTTTGAGGCCCTTGGACTGTGATTTTCTTGCCATCCACACTTAAATGACCACCAAATTGTTGCAGCATATCTTCAGTATGATTACGAGTGCACTCTTTTTCGATAATTACAGACTCCCCCTGAGCCTGCAAGGCCGCAAAGATCAAGGCTGACTTGACTTGGGCAGAAGCAATTGGCAACTCATAATGAATAGGTTTTAGGTTTTTCGTCCCTTTTAAATGAAGGGGAGGCAGGTCTCGCTCAGTTTGCCCTGAAATACTAACGCCAATTTTTTTCAAGGGAAGGGTCACACGGTCCATAGGACGTTTGGATAGACTGTCGTCTCCGAACATCTCTACTTCAAAGTCTGCACCAGCAAGGACACCTGAAATCAGGCGAATCGAGGTTCCAGAATTTCCCATATCAAGGGCATTTTGTGGAGCTTTTAAGCCATCCATACCTACACCTTGAATGGTAATAACCCCATCTTTATCCTCAATCTCAACACCAAGGTCACGAAAGACTTGCATGGTCGAAAGGACGTCTTCGCCACGTAATATATCATAAACCTTGGTCTCACCCTCAGCCAAACTTCCAAAGATAATGGACCGATGGCTAATAGACTTGTCACCTGGAACTCGGATACTGCCGTGTAAGTGGCTAATGTTTGTTTTTAGTTTCATACTGGACCTCATACTTGCAATACTTTTACCTATTTTATCATAAAAAGCCAGAAATTCCTTAAAAATTCCTGACTTTATGATAGTTATTTTCTTATTTTAGCAATTCTGAAACTGGTTCGAAAACAATTTTTTCAATGTCAGAAAGGTAAATTGCCAATTGTTGTTGCTTAGTAAAAAATTCTGATAAGAGGCTATTCCCTTGAATCTGCTTACCAAAGCCTTCCATTTTCGCTTGAAAGGAAGCGTCTGGCATTTGACCTGTCTGTGCCAGTCTTTGAATTTCGTCTTGGAAGGCAACATATTCTGTAAAAATTTTGCTTGCCTCAGCATCTGCTGAAATAGCATCTTTAGCTGACTTGACAGCCTTGTATTCTGGTAATTCGCGTAGACCGCGACTGAGTTCGTTTGCACTATCGTAAATATTTGACATAATTTTCTCCTTACTTGATGACGACTGTGTAGTCGGTATTTTCTGTTATGAGATGCTCAGCTCTTTCCAAGTCTTGAGCATTTTTAAATGAAATTTGTAGAATCCCGTGAATATCCTCACGGTTTTCCTCATTGATGTGAATATTAACCAAGGAAGTTCCACGTAACAGTTCCAAAATCCTCAGGATGACATCTTCTTCATCGGGAACATCGACATAGAGGTCATAAGAGCTATCCACACCGCCACGCTTATGAATTTCCATGGTCTGACGTTGCTCACGCGCTTGATTGAAAAAATTCCAGATTTGCTCCTCATCTCCCTTGCTGATAGCCTGGCCAACCTCATCTAAGCGCTCCTTGAAATCCGCAATTCGTTCCAGAATGGTTTCACGATTGGACAAGAGAATGGATGTCCACATACCTGGCTCGCTTTCCGCAATCCGAGTCATATCTCGAAAACCACCTGCCGCAAAGCGCCTTGCCATCTCATGTTCTTGAGCATAGACCGCAGTCTGCTCCATGAGACTAGAAGCCAAAATATGAGGAAAATGGCTAATCTGAGAAGTCACACGATCATGCTCCTTGGCATCAATCTCGATAAAACGAGCATGAAGACCTGAAAGTAAGTCCCTCATTTCCTCAAGCGTGTCCTGACTTGTCAGGCTTGAAGGTGTAAAGATATAATAGGCATTTTCAAAAAGATTGACATCCGCAGAAGCAGCCCCTGTCTTGTGACTACCAGCCATGGGATGAGCCCCGACAAAGCGAACAGGTTTGCCAGCCAAATACTGCTCCGCTGCATCTACAATAGCTGACTTGGTCGAACCAGCATCTGAAATAATGACACCTTCTTTCAAGTCCAAGTTGCCCAACTCCTTAATAAAGGAAATGGTTTGCTTTATTGGCAAGCTGAGGACGATGATATCTGCCAAAGGTGCAAAACTGGCAAAATCATCTGTTGCACGGTCAATCATGCCTTCTTTCAAGGCGATATCTCTCGAAGCTTGACTGCGATTATAACCTAAAATTTCATAATCTGGATGATCGCGTTTGATACCGAGTGCCATTGAGGCACCGATCAACCCAAGACCTGCGATATAGATTGTTTTTGCCATAGGAACTCCTTAATAGTTCTTTGTATAGTCTCGGTGTTTGGCCACTGCTTCTTTTAATTCCTCTAGATTGTCTGATGAGAATTTTTCAAGGATTTCTTGTGCCAGAACCGTTGCCACAACGGCTTCCATGACCACTCCTGCTGCTGGAAGAGCCGTCGGATCACTTCTTTCGACTGTTGCCTTGTAGGGTTCATGGGTTTCGATATCCACACTCATGAGTGGTTTATAGAGAGTAGGAATGGGCTTCATCACGCCTCGAACAACGATAGGTTGCCCATTAGTCATACCACCTTCAAAGCCACCCAGATTATTGGTACGGCGAGTATAACCGTCTTCTTTAGACCAGAGAATTTCGTCCATAACTTGGCTTCCTTTACGGTAACCAGCTTCAAAGCCAAGACCAAATTCCACCCCTTTAAAGGCATTGATAGAGACAACTGCTTGGGAAAGTCTGGCATCCAATTTTCTGTCCCATTGGACATAGGAACCAAGACCAACTGGAACACCTCCAACGACTGTCTCCACAACCCCACCGATAGTATCACCGTCACGTTTGATTTGGTCAATATAATCCTTGATTTCCTGTTCTCTTTCTTGGTTGACAATAGAAACATCAGACTGGGCAGCTCTTTCCTTAATCTCAGCAACTGTGAGATTCTCAGGAACATCGATTTCCTTGCCACCAAAGACTACGACATGGTTGGTAATCTCCATATCCAGCTCAGCCAAGAGGCGTTTGGCTACTGCCCCAACTGCCACCCGCATGGTGGTTTCACGGGCAGATGAACGCTCCAAAGAATTTCTCAAATCGTCAAAACGGTACTTGATACCCCCAACCAAGTCGGCGTGACCTGGACGAGGATGGGTGATTTTTCGTTTGCTTTTAAGGCGGTCTTCAATGTCCTCTGCAGACATGATGTCCAGCCATTTTTGGTGATCTTTATTGACGACATCCATGGTAATAGGCGCCCCAGTAGTCCTCCCATGGCGAACACCCGAAGTAAAGATAACTTGGTCGCTCTCAATCTTCATACGACCACCGCGGCCGTATCCACCCTGACGACGTTTCAGGTCCTCATTGATATCCTCTGCTGTCAAAGGTAGTCCAGCTGGAATTCCTTCAATGATAGCCGTCAGACGGGGACCGTGTGATTCTCCTGCAGTTAAATATCTCATACACTCTCCTTATTTTACCAAGTAGTCTTTCATCTCTTCCAGAGAAACTGGGTGGATGGTTGCAGAACCAAGCTCTGGCACCAAGACCAATTTCAAGGTATTGCCACGCGCTTTCTTGTCATGAGTCAAAGCTTTATAAAGCTTATCAACATCCCAGTTTTCATAATCAACAGGCAAGCCAAATTTCTGACACATTTCTGTGATGGACTGGGTAATGCCAGCTGGCATAAGGCCTTTTTCTTCAGCAACCTTGGAAATCTGTACCATACCCATAGCCACAGCTTCTCCATGCATGACTTTCCCATAACCAGCCGTTGCTTCAATGGCATGGCCAATAGTATGGCCAAAATTGAGGTAAAGGCGAACACCATTGTCCAACTCATCCTCAACTACCATCTTGCGCTTAACCTGACAAGAATGTTCAATCAAGGTCTCTGCATGCTCCAAAATGCCCGAAACAGAACCATCCAGCTCCGTCAATAGAGTCCATAGTTCTGGATCCTCAATCAAGCCATACTTGATAACTTCACCCATTCCTTCAATCAACTCTCTTTTTCCGAGGGTTTCAAGAACAAGTGGGTCAATCAGAACCCCATCTGGTTGGGCAAAGGTCCCCACCATATTTTTAGCAAATGGAGTATTAACACCCGTCTTTCCACCGATAGAAGAATCCACCTGGGCTGTCAAGCTAGTCGGTATCTGAACAAAATGAATGCCCCTCATATAGGTAGAGGCTACAAAACCAGCCAGGTCCCCAACGACACCGCCACCAAGAGCCACGATTCCATCGCTACGAGTCAGACCTTGCTTGACTAAAAATTCATAGACTTTCTGGACAGTGGTTAAATTCTTTCTTTCTTCCCCTTCTAAAAAGTCAAAAACTGCTACCTGAAAACCAGCATCTTCTAGGCTGAGCTTGACCTTCTCTGCATAAAGAGAAGCTACATGGTTGTCTGTCACAATGACTACCTTTTGTGGTTGCCAGAGTTCTCGCAACCATTGACCAGCCTGAGCCAGACAGCCTTTTTCAATCTGAATATCATAAGGATGATGAGGAATATCGATTCTGATTTTCATAGGAGAATCTCCCTTTCTTTATTGGTATTTTTCTGTTAAAGACTGCCAAATCTCTTCTGTTGGTATTTCCTTTCCTGTCCACAGTTGAAAAGCTTCTGCAGCTTGATAGAGCAACATTCCCAGACCATTGACAACTGGATTCCCCTGACTTCTAGCCCATTTCAAAAATGGTGTTTCAAAGGGTTGGTAAATGATATCTGCTACTAAAAGAGTTTCTGATAGGACAATGTTTTCAGGAACTGGAGATGATTGACCATCCATCCCTACACTTGTCGCATTGACTAGTAAGTCCGACTCAGCAATCCTTGCTTGCAGTTCAGGAACATCTTCTAAAGCATACAAATCCACTTTAAAGCCTGTCTGCTCCTGTAACTTGTCTAGATAAGGTCTTGTTTTTTCCATAGAAACTGAACGAACAAAGACAGAAATCTGACTGACACCATCCAAAATAGCTTGTGCCAAGATAGACTTGGCCGCACCACCTGCACCCAGCAGGGTCATCTTCTTACCTGTAATTGTAAAAGAAGGCAAGCTCTTAAAAAATCCCTTGCCATCTGTATTATATCCAATTAAATTGCCATTCTCATTGACAACCGTATTGACCGCACCGATCAAGCGCGCTTCGTCACTCAGTTCATCCAAATATGGAATCACTTGCTCCTTATAGGGCATGGACAGGTTGATGCCAAACATCTGGTAGCGACGAATATTGGCCACTGTTTCTGCCAAGTCACCCGCTTCAATCTCCCAAGCCACGTAAGCACCATTGGTAGCTGTCGCCTCAAAGGCACTATTGTGGATGAAGGGGGAAATAGAATGCTTAATAGGATTGGCAACAACGGCAGCTAAACGTGTATAGCCATCAAGCTTCATCCAAAATCTCCCGAATTTTTTTCATATTGGCTAAGGAAATTTGACCTGGGGCACTTGCCTCATCTAGACTAGCAAAGGACCAGCTCGAACCTGTCATATCCGCAGTGATACGAGAGACCTTGCCCACCTTGCCCATAGAAATGGTCACATATTCCTGCTCAGGATTGAGGGTTTTAAAGCCTCGTGTATAGTTCATTAAGTCTAGCACATCCTGCTCCGTGTGAGCCATCACCGCAACCTTAACAAGTTTTGGATTTAGGCTCGTCAACTCTGACAAGATTTCCATCATGTTTTCAGGTGTTTCTTGGAAATTGTGGTAACTCAAAATGAGATTTGGGAAGTCCAGCATTTCCTCAAAAACATCCTTGTAGCTGTAATACTCAAAATCAATATAGTCTGGTTGATAGAGTTGCGCCACTTCCTTGATTAGATGGATATATTCTTCTGGAGAAAGATCAATTTCTCCCCCTTCAGCGCGAGTTCGCAGCGTGAAAACCAACTCACGGCCTGCGAATTTTTCAAAAATAGCTGGAGCCACCTGCAAAATCGCTTCTTTAGGCAGATAGTCGGCACGCCATTCAATGATGTCGGCATCCAGATACCTCGTGGCATCCAGAGCCTGAGCCTCCTCTAAACTTCTTGGCATTACTGAAACGATTAATTTCATTTACTAACCTTCATACTAATCACCTTGAGGTAATTACTACTTTCATCTTTTTTATTATAGGCAAAATCTGCTGGAAGACCGTATTTATTTAAAATCTGGTAACTTCTTCCTGCAAAGCCTTTATCAATTTGTTCTGTAAATTTCTGGCGGGATACATTGGCAGCATTGGTACTGGCAATGATAATCCCTCCCTGATTTAAAATCTCAAGACTCTGGGAAATCAACTTGTGATAATCCTTGGCCACAGAGAACGTTTGTTTTTTGTTCCGAGCAAAGCTAGGCGGATCTAGGACAATCACATCATAGGTCAAGCCTTTTCGTTTGGCATACTTGAAATACTCAAAGACATCCATGACTATAAAACGATGGTCGTCTGTACTGATTCCGTTTGCCTGAAAATGTGCTTGAGACAATTCTCGTGAACGTTTGGCTAAATCAACCGAAGTTGTCTGACTTGCTCCTCCCATGGCCGCAGCTACTGAAAAGGCTGCTGTGTAGGAAAACATATTGAGCAAGGATTTACCCATAGCCAATCCATCCACTAAACTACCGCGAACTTCATGCTGGTCTAGGAAAACCCCTGTCATCAAGCCATCGTTCATAAAGACTTGATACAGAACACCATTTTCCAAAACAGTAAAGAAGTCAGGTGCTTCTTGACCATAAACATGGGCAGATTCATAGTCCAAACCCTTAAAACGGATCTTCTCATAGGTCCCTAAAACCTCAGGAAAAACCTGTCTAAAAGCTTCTGAGATAACTTTGCGAATCTGATACACATAAGAGTTATACCAAGAAAAGACAGCATAGTCGCCATAAAGGTCCACTGTCAGACCGCCAAAACCATCTCCCTCTTGGTTGAAGAGACGAAAGGCAGTTGTCAATTCATCTTGATAGTAGGCTTTTCTCTTTTCTTTAGCTTGTCTAAACAGCGTTTCAAAGAAAGCTTGATTAAAGGTCACCTTGTCTGTGCTCACAAACCAGCCCAAGCCCTTGTTTTGCTGAGAAAGGTAGGCAGTCCCAAGAAAGTTTCCTTCTTGACGATAGACTTCTACTTCCTGATCCTTGAGATTGATATTCTCAAGATCGCTGGCTTCTAGTAAAACTAGCCCTTTAGCGAGCTTCTTTTCAACCCGTTTGCTGACTCTTATTCTATTCATAGTCACTATTATAGCAAATTTTGTGACAATTCTCAAAAAAGAAACTACCCTTGCTTTTTTACTCTAGTTTTAAAAAATGGTATACTAATACTAATAAAAACTTAGGAAGTAATTGTGTGAGAATCAATTTTAACAAAATCCAAAAAGCCATGGGTACCAGACTGGGTTTTGTCCTAACCCTTTTAATCCTCTATTGGCTCAAGACCTTACTAGCCTATACCGTTGACTTTAATTTAGATATTCAAGTAGGCAAATTGCAGGGAAATTACCTTGCCTTTATCGCCTTTTTCAACCCCCTTCCTTTGGGACTCCTCCTGCTGGCTCTAGCTCTCTATGCTCGCTCAACCAAGACCTTTTACAGTCTTAGTATAGCTATTTACAGCCTTTTATTCATTTGGCTTTATTCCAATGTCTTTTACTATCGAGAATTTAGTGACTTTATCACGGCCAATACCATGAAAGTGGTCAGTAAGGTATCTGTTGGTACTGCAGAACTAGAGTTACTGCGTTTTTGGGATTTCATCTATTTTATGGATTTCCCACTGCTGGCTTATCTTCTCTATAAGAAGATCATCCAGCTGGATAGGAGACCTTTCAAATTCCGCTCCAGTGTTGCTATCACTGCTCTCTCGGCTCTGCTCTTTTCAGCTAACCTTTTCTTGGCTGAAATCGAACGTCCTGATCTCCTATCGCGAGGATTTTCTAATTATTATGTTGTCCGCGCCCTTAGTTTGCCAGCCTTTTTGGGCTATAGTGCCAACCAATCCTACAGCGCCAACAAAGAACGTGCTAAGGCTTCTGAGACCGACCTTCAACCTATTACAGATTATATTCAAGAGCATTCTGCTAAGCCCAATCCAGACTATTTTGGCCTTGCCAAAGGGAAAAATGTGATTTATCTCCACTTGGAAAGTTTCCAGCAGTTCCTACTGGACTATAAACTCAACATAGATGGAACTGATCATGAAGTCACTCCCTTCCTTAATTCCCTCTACCATTCGCAATCAACCCTAGCCTTTTCGAATATCTTTAACCAAGTCAAGGCTGGTAAAACCTCAGATGCAGAAACCATGCTAGAAACCGGCTTGTTTGGACTTGACCAAGGTTCTTTCATGGTCAACTATGGAGGTACCAATACCCAGCAGGCTGCGCCTTTTATCCTATCAAAAAATGGCTACCAATCAAGTGCAGTCTTTCACGGTAATATCGGGACCTTCTGGAATCGAAATACAACCTACAAACAATGGGGCTACCAATACTTCTTTGATGCTTCCTATTTTACCAAGCAAGACAGTAGCAATTCTTTCCAATATGGTTTAAATGATAAAATCATGATGAAAGATTCTATCCAATATCTGGAGCACCTGCAGCAGCCTTTTTATGCCAAGTATATTACAGTGTCCAATCACTATCCCTATGCTAGCAATCTAACAGGCGATGAGCTTGGTTTCCCACTGGCTAAGACCAAAGATGAAACAATCAACGGCTACTTCCAAACAGCTAACTATCTGGATAGTGCTATCAAGGCCTTCTTTGACTATCTCAAAGAAAGTGACCTCTATGAAAAATCCATCATCGTCATCTACGGAGACCATTATGGAATTTCTAACTCCCGCAATCCTGACCTGGCTCCCTTGATTGGCAAGACTTCTGAGAACTGGTCGAATTACGACAATGCCATGTTGCAACGAGTTCCTTTTATGGTGGTCATGCCTGGCTATGAAAAAGGACAAATCATCAATACCTACGGTGGACAAATCGATATCTTACCGACTCTCGAACACCTCCTTGGTATTGAGTCCAATTCCTTCCTTCAAGTTGGACAAGATCTTCTGTCTCCAGATCATCAAGAAATCGTTGCCTTTCGGACTGCTAATTCCTTCGTCACACCCAAATATACCAGCTACGACGGACGAACCTACTATACTGAGAGTGGTCTTGAAATCAGTAATCTTGATGAACAAGCTCAGACTGAACTAGAAATCGTTCGGCAGGCAGCCAGCCAACAGCTGAAAATCAGCGACCAAATTCAAACTGGTGATTTGATACGTTTCTACCAAGCAGAGCATCTTGGAAAAGTTGATACAGAAAGTATTTCTTACCTCAATTCTTTACCAATTCTGCAAAAGATTGAGCAGGAAAAAGGTAGTCAATCAACCAGTCTCTTTAGCCAACGACAAGGTAAAACCAGTGCTGACCTTTTCAAGGCACCAAGTTACCAAGAACTCCATCCAGAGTCTGCAGAAACTGAATCAAAATCACAATAAAAGATGCTCTTCCATCGTGGAGGAGCATTTCTTTTTATAAAATAAAATTCAACGAAAATCAAAGAGGAAACTGGCCTCAGGTTAACTGCGAGATTGTAAGTAGAGAGGTTGTATCAGCAATATATGTCTGTCAAATTTAGTGACGAAGATAGTAGAAGAAATATGAGGATATAAATCAGCTTCGGCAGGTATCTGGAAAATTTGATTTTATAGAAAAGCCTTCTGTTACAAACTCAATATACTATCAATAAATAATATTATAGAAGCAACAATAATTATAATTTCACCTATCTGCATAATCCTATTTCGAACTCTAAATATATGTTCTATCAAAAATACTTGAAAAAGACACATTATAGGAATTAACGTTTTTGAAATTGAAAAATATCCAAATAAATAAACTATAAACAACAATAATAGAACTATGTTATATTTCTTATTCAAAACATTCCTCCCTATATTTTTGATTACCAATCTTAATCATTTACAACCACATTCTAACAAACTATAAAAGCGTTTGTCGTATTGAATTTATCAAGCAAGCGACCAACTAGCTCATCTTTTTTCTACTTCTGCTAATATGCGTGACAGGTAGTAACGATAGCTAAAAATAGCAAGACCAAGTAAGAGGATAAGAGCTCCTACTCCCAAGCTGATGGCAAGGATAGTAGATAGAGACCGAACCAAGAATATGCTCACAAGGGCTGAAATCGACAAGATACCACAATAAATTAAGAGTAAAACAATTTTGACTATACCATTTGAACGATTCACTAGATCAGTAATACTACTCCAATTGGTTGACAGATTCTTCACATCCTTAAAATAATGGTGGCAAGAAAGGATGACACTGGCAAGGGTCCAGACTACAAGAAGGTAAATCATCGAAAGGATGGGCAAGCCTAGATATAGAGAAAGACCAAGTAAAATCAAAACTGGTAAAAAGGACTGGACAGCAAATATAATCCAAAATTTCACTTTCACATAGCGAGCAAAGTCAAAAGGTAAACTCTTAAGAAAATCAACATTTTCCCTCTCCAAGGATAAGGCTATTGAATGCAGGCTGGTGATATTGTTATTGACAACAGATATAAAAAGAGCTATAAAAAACAAGGGTAACCAGTATGGAGGATGAATGTCCGGAACTATCTGAGAATCTCGGATGTTGGAAATCAGACCGATCATCATGAGATAAGGAAGGAAAGCACTTGTAAAAAGCACTGTAATCACGCCAGTCCCCTGTCCTAAAAGGGTGAGGTGGTAGCGTAAAACCATACGGAAAAATCCCTTTTTAGTAGTTGAAAGCCCCTCCTTACTGCGACGTTCTTTTTTGACCTTCTCCTCACTATTAAGTAGGATCACATCATAAAAACGAGGCAAAACCTTCTTTTTGGTCAGGTAAAGCAAGAAAAGAGTTAGAATTATCCAAGCGAGCAAACCCAAGATGGCTTCTGTCGAAAAAGGCTCCACTGCTATTTTGTAAAAGAGATGAATAGGATAAAGAAGAGGTGGAATGTCTCTAACTCTGTCAACTATAACTCCAGAAGTCGACTGTAGAAAGAAGACAAATATTAAAGGTATGAGAACTCCTATCCCAATCATCACATTCGAAAAAATAGACTGATACTTTCTGAAGACCGTAGTCTGAGCCAAGAAATGTACTGCCACTACCATCACTAAAGTAACAGAGACAAATAATAAGGTCAAGGACAGTAGCATCAAAGGAAAACCCAGCCAAAGAGAAGGAGTTAGCCTAATGTAGAGGGCTAGAAAATAAGCTAGGATTGGTACAATTCCTGCTAGAGCTGGCAAGAGGACAGACAGTCCTTTAGCAATTATAATCTCTGATTCTTTAAAAGCATAGGGCCTATAAGATGCCAAGTCCTTACTCTCATAAAAGACATTGTAAAATGCAGTGAAAGAAGTTGAAAAGGCAAGCACCAGTAAAATAGCAACCATAAAACTAAAATAAACAGGCATTTCATCAAAAGGAAAATGATTGGCTATATTTATAAACATGATGAGCATCAAGAGACTGGAAAAAATGTAAGAACCTAGGACTCTAGCGGAAACATTTACTTTTTTCCCAGGATTTTTAGCTTGCTTCTTTCGTAGGTTAGCCAGATTAGCTTCTTGAGATGAATAGAGGATATTGATATCAACTAATTTTTTAATGACCTTGAGACGCATCTGAAACCTCCTCTTTTCTACCAGCAAGGCTAAGGTAGATACTTTCCAAAGACTGGTCTGGATGGTCTTTTCTCAAGTCCTCCACACTACCACAATAAATCAAATGTCCCTTTTTCAAAATAGCAATCCGATCACAGACCTGCTCGGCTACCTCTAGGACATGAGTTGAAAACAAGACTGTCTTGCCTTTTTGTGCATGTTCCTTCATCATTTGCTTCAAATCAAAGGCAGCCTGGGGATCCAAACCAGTCAAGGGTTCGTCCAAGACCCAAATATCGGGATCAGACAAGAGTGCTCCGATGACAAAGACTTTCTGACGCATTCCGTGAGAAAGGGTTTCAATAACCTGATAGCGATTTTCAGCAAAATCAAAAACACTCAATAGCCTAGCTAGACTAGCCTCCAAGTCAGAGCTAGTCAGATCATAGGATGAAGCAATCAATTCCCAAAACTCATTGGCCGTTAAGCGTAAAAATAAGTCAGGCGAGTCTGCTACGTAGCCAATCTTTCGTTTAATAGCCAAGCGATTTTCCGATAAATCCTGACCGTCTACCAAAATACGACCACTGCTGGGCGAAATGATACTGACTAAGGATTTTATGGTGGTCGATTTTCCAGCACCGTTATGGCCAATCAAACCCATAATCTCCCCATTTTTAATCTGCAAATTGAGATTGCTCAAGGCCTCTTTATCACCATACAACTTACTAACATTTTGAAATTCAATCATGAGAAATCTCCTCTCTTTATCTATGTAATTTATTATAATTATAGCGCTTTCATTTTAAAAATCAACATTTTATATAAAATAGTCAAAAACTTATTATTCAGTTTTACGCAAACGTTTGAGCTAACCGATACTTTATGATAGAATAAAGAACAAGATTGACAAGTAAGAGGAAACATCATGCAAAATCAAACACTCATGCAATACTTTGAATGGTATCTGCCCCACGACGGTCAGCACTGGACGCGTCTGGCTGAAGATGCTCCACACCTAGCTGATCTCGGTATCAGCCATGTCTGGATGCCACCAGCTTTCAAGGCGACCAATGAAAAAGATGTAGGCTATGGGGTCTATGACTTATTCGACCTTGGAGAGTTCAACCAAAAAGGGACTGTCCGCACCAAGTATGGTTTCAAAGAAGACTATCTTCAAGCTATTCAAACCCTAAAAGCGCAGGGAATTCAACCTATGGCCGATGTGGTGCTCAATCACAAGGCTGCGGCCGATCACATGGAAGCCTTTCAAGTTATTGAAGTGGATCCTGTAGACCGTACAGTTGAACTTGGAGAACCCTTCACCATCAATGGCTGGACTAGCTTTACCTTCGATGGTCGCCAAGATACCTATAATGACTTCCACTGGCACTGGTACCACTTCACCGGTACAGACTACGATGCAAAACGCCGCAAGTCTGGCATTTATCTCATCCAAGGAGACAACAAGGGTTGGGCAAATGAGGAATTGGTCGATAATGAAAACGGTAACTATGACTACCTCATGTATGCCGACCTAGACTTTAAACATCCTGAAGTCATCCAAAATATCTATGACTGGGCTAACTGGTTCATGGAAACGACTGGTGTAGCTGGTTTCCGCTTGGATGCCGTTAAACACATTGACTCTTTCTTCATGAGTAATTTTATCCGTGATATGAAGGAAAAATACGGTGAGGATTTCTATGTTTTTGGTGAATTTTGGAATCCTGACAAGGAAGCCAATCTGGACTATCTTGAAAAAACGGAAGAACGATTCGACCTTGTTGATGTTCGTCTCCACCAGAATCTCTTTGAAGCCAGTCAAGCTGGTGCAAACTATGACCTTCGTGGTATTTTCACAGATAGCTTGGTTGAACTCAAACCTTACAAGGCTGTAACCTTTGTCGACAACCACGATACCCAACGTGGTCAGGCTCTTGAGTCTACTGTTGAAGAATGGTTCAAACCAGCAGCCTATGCCCTCATTCTATTACGCCAAGACGGCCTTCCATGTGTCTTTTACGGAGACTACTATGGGATTTCAGGGCAGTATGCTCAGCAAGATTTCAAAGAAGTCCTTGACCGCCTCCTAGCTATCCGAAAAGATTTGGCTTATGGAGAACAAAATGACTACTTTGATGATCCTAACTGTATTGGTTGGGTACGCTCAGGTGCTGAAAATCAATCCCCAATCGCAGTCTTGATTTCAAATGACCAAGAAAACAGCAAATCAATGTTTGTCGGCCAAGAATGGGCTAACCAAACCTTCGTAGATTTACTTGAAAACCACCAAGGTCAAGTTACAATTGATGAGGAAGGTTATGGACAATTTCCAGTCTCAGCTGCTTCGGTAAGTGTCTGGGCAGCTAGTACAATCTAATACTCTTCGAAAATCAAATTCAAACCGCGTCAACGTCGCCTTGCCGTACTCAAGTACAGCCTGCGGCTAGTTTCCTAGTTTGCTCTTTGATTTTCATTGAGTATAATAGCAAATAATAACCAAGCCAGGTCCAATCAGATTTGGCTTTTTTGCATTCACAAAAAGACCTACCCAAATGGATAGATCTTTATTGTCTTATAATTTACCTGCTACTGCATCCAACAATTCTTGGATCTTAGCTTGGTTGCTTCCTCCTGCCATGGCCATGTCTGGTTTACCACCACCACGTCCATCGACGATTGGTGCCAATTCTTTGACAAGGTTTCCTGCATGAAGGTCTTTTGTCTTGCTTGCTACAAGGACATTGACTTTGTCACCGATAGCGGCAACTAGGACAAGAAGATCAGAGTAGTCTTTTTGTTTCCAGTTGTCCGCAAAGGTACGAAGGGCACCAGCATCTGATACAGATACTTGGCTAGCAATGTAACGGTGACCATTGACTTCCTTCACATCCTTGAAGATATCGCCTGCGGCTGCAGCTGCGGCCTTTTCCTTCAACTCAGCATTTTCTTTCTGCAATTGACGAAGTTGTTCTTGAAGTCCTTCTACCTTGTGAGGTACTTCTTTAAGTTGAGGTGCTTTCAAGGTTGCTGCGACAGCTTTAAGAGCGTCTTCTTGTTCACGGTAGGCTTCAAAGGCTTCCTTACCAGTCACTGCCAAGATACGGCGAGTTCCTGAACCAATCCCTTCTTCTTTGACAATCTTGAAGAGTCCAATCTCAGAAGTGTTGCCAACGTGGGTACCACCACAAAGCTCGATAGAGTAGTCACCGATAGTAACAACACGGACTTCCTTGCCGTATTTCTCACCAAAGAGGGCCATAGCTCCCATTTCCTTGGCAGTGTCAATATCCGTTTCAACTGTCTTCACTTCAAGAGCTTCCCAAATTTTCTCGTTGACTTGCTGTTCAATCGCACGCAATTCTTCTGCAGTTACTGCTTGGAAATGAGTAAAGTCAAAGCGAAGGAATTCAACTTCATTAAGTGAACCTGCTTGTGTCGCATGGTTTCCAAGGATATTGTGAAGGGCAGCGTGAAGCAAGTGAGTCGCAGTGTGGTTTTTCATGACACGGTGACGACGATTGCTATCAATTGCCAAGGTATATTCTTGGTTCAAGGCAAGTGGTGCAAGGACTTCAACTGTATGAAGAGCTTGTCCGTTTGGTGCTTTTTGAACATTTGTCACAGTAGCCACAACCTTACCTGACTCATCCAAGATTTGTCCGTGGTCAGCGACCTGTCCACCCATTTCAGCATAGAATGGCGTTTCCGCAAAGATAAGAGAGGCAGTTCCTTCTGATACAGCTTCTACTTCTGCATTGTCAGCCACGATAGCCACCAATTTAGAAGACAATTGGCTAGCATTGTAGTTGAAGACACTTTCTACAGTGATGTTTTGAAGGGTTTCATTTTGCATACCCATTGAGCCACCCTTAACAGCTGACGCACGCGCACGTTCTTGCTGTTCTTTCATAGCTGCTTCAAAACCTTCACGGTCTACAGTCATACCAGCTTCTTCAGCGATTTCTTCAGTCAGTTCAACTGGGAATCCATAAGTGTCGTAAAGTTTAAATACATCTGAACCAGCAATGACAGATTGACCTTTTTCTTTCAAGTCTGCTACAATGCCTTGGGCAAAGTGTTGACCTGAGTGTAGGGTACGGGCAAATGACTCTTCCTCGCTCTTAACGATTTTTTCAATAAAGTCACGTTTTTCAAGCACTTCTGGGTAGTAGCTTTCCATGATTTTTCCAACAGTTGGAACGAGTTTGTAAAGGAAAGGCTCGTTGATACCCAATTTTTGACCATGCATAGAAGCACGACGGAGCAAACGACGAAGAACATAGCCACGGCCTTCATTTCCTGGAAGGGCACCATCACCGATGGCAAATGAAAGGGAACGGATGTGGTCAGCGATGACCTTGAAACTCATGTTGTCGCCATCTTGATCATAAACCTTACCAGACAATTTCTCCACTTCACGAATGATCGGCATGAAGAGGTCCGTTTCAAAGTTGGTCTTAGCCCCTTGGATAACGGCCACCAAACGCTCCAAACCAGCGCCCGTATCAATGTTTTTGTGTGGCAATTCCTTGTATTCGCTACGAGGAACAGCAGGGTCTGCATTAAATTGTGACAAAACGATGTTCCAGATTTCGATATAACGGTCGTTTTCGATATCTTCTGCAAGGAGACGAAGACCGATATTTTCTGGGTCAAAGGCTTCACCACGGTCAAAGAAGATTTCTGTATCTGGTCCAGAAGGTCCTGCACCGATTTCCC
>CAUQTL010000014.1:0-27404 GCA_963521035.1 uncultured Streptococcus sp. | reverse complement strand
CCTTTTATTTATGAAATCATCATATCATATTTGCTAAAAAAAAAAAGCATTTTCTGATTAGCTAATCTTTAAAAATACAGAATCACTTTTTTTAAAAGAATATTTTTCTATTTCAAATGCTACCTATTTTCCCCACCAAAAAAGAGGGTTGCCCCTCTTCTTAGTTCTTATCCAGATTGCGTAGCATTTCGTCAATCTTGTTCCCATACTCGATGGACTCGTCTTTGACGAAGGTCAAATCTGGGATTTTGTACAATTTCAAATTGCGACCAAGTTCACGTTTGATGGTACCAGTTGCTTTTTCAAGTCCAATTTGGGCTTTTTGGTTATCCGAAGCAAGGTTACTCAAAATGGTGTAGTAAACCTTGGCAACAGACAAATCACCCAGCATCTGAACATCTGTGATGGTCACACCTTGGACACGCGGATCACGGACTTTCTTTTGCAAAATCTCGTTGACTTCACGTTTGATTTCCATGCCCACACGATCCGTACGGAAATGATTTGCCATGATATTCCTTTCTCTACTTTGAACCAAAAGCTAGGCCAGCAGACCTAGCTATTTCTATTAGATAGAGGAACTAGAGCCATTTGAATCTAGGAAACAAGCCTTAGATAGAACTGAAGTTCATCAAGGCGCTGTTGACGACGAGTCAAATGAGCTATCGTTTCTCTATTATCGTTTGATTTCTTCCATGACATAAGCCTCAATCACATCATCAGTCTTGATGTCATTGTAGCCATCGATCATCAAACCACCTTCACGGCCGTTTGTAACTTCTTTGACGTCGTCTTTGTAGTGTTTCAAGCTTGCAAGTTCACCGTCATAGATAACGACACCATCACGGATAACACGAACTTTAGAGTCACGGGTAACCTTACCGTTGATGACCATGAATCCACCGATAGTTCCCACTTTAGACACCTTGAAGGTTTCACGAATAACTGCTTCACCAATAATTTTTTCTTCGAATTCTGGATCAAGCATCCCTTTCATAGCTTCTTCCATCTCTTCGATAACCTTGTAGATAATGCTGTGGAGACGGATTTCCACATCGTCAGCTTCAGCTTGTTGACGAGCTTGTGGTGTAGGGCGTACATTGAAACCAACGATAAAGGCATTTGAAGCTTCGGCAAGAGTCACGTCAGATTCGTTGATGGCACCGACCGCTGAGTGAACAATGGTAACTTTAACACCTTCTACATCGATTTTCTGAAGTGATGCAGAAAGGGCTTCAACAGAACCTTGTACGTCGGCCTTGATGATAACGTTAACTGACTTGAGTTCACCAGCTTTAAGTGTATCAAAGAGGTTTTCAAGGCTAACACGTTGAGTAGCTTGACGTTGTTTCATAAGGGCACGTTTAGCACGTTCTTCACCTGCTGCACGCGCAGATTTTTCATCTTCGTATACAGCAAAGTGGTCACCCGCCATTGGCGCTTCGTTCAAACCTGTGATTGACACTGGTGTTGATGGTCCAGCCACCTTAACGCGACGACCAAGGTCATTGGTCATAGCACGGACACGACCGAAGGTATTTCCGACAACGATTGGGTCTTGAACATTCAAGGTACCTTGTTGAACAAGAAGGGTTGCGACCGCACCTTTTCCTTTATCCAAGCGAGCTTCGATAACTGTACCGATCGCACGCACTGTTGGGTCTGCCTTGAGTTCTTGGATTTCAGCTACAAGAAGGACTGTTTCCAACAATTCTTCGATGTTTTGGTTGAATTTAGCTGAGATTTCAACAAATTCAGAATCTCCACCCCAAGCTGTTGACATAACTCCATGCTCTGCCAATTCACCGATAACGCGTTCTGGGTTAGCACCTGGTTTATCAATCTTGTTAATGGCTACGATGATTGGAACGTTGGCCGCTTTTGAGTGGTTAATGGCTTCGATAGTCTGAGGCATAACCCCGTCATCTGCCGCTACGACCAAGATAGTAATATCGGTAACAGATGCACCACGCGCACGCATAGATGTAAAGGCCGCGTGTCCTGGTGTATCAAGGAAGGTAATCTTTTTGCCATTTTCCACGATTTGGTAGGCACCAATATGCTGAGTGATACCACCTGCTTCACCTGTCGCAACACGAGAGTTACGAAGGGTATCTAGGAGTGTTGTTTTACCGTGGTCAACGTGTCCCATGATAGTTACAACTGGTGGACGCTCAACCAATTCATCTTCATTGAGATAACCATCTTCGACAAAGAAACGTTCGATGTCGGCATTATCCACTTCAACCTTTTGTTTGGCCTCGATACCATAATCCACCATGAGGAGTTCAATTGTTTCCCCATCCAAGGATTGATTTTGTGTGGCCATGACACCCATCATGAAAAGTTTCTTAACGATTTCAGCTGGTTCACGTTTGATACGTTTTGCGATTTCCGCAACGGTCATACCATCTGTATATTCAAATTCTGTTGGCAATTCATGGAACTTGCGCTCTGTAACAGGTTTTGGAGTCTGATTACGGTTGTTCTTGTTATTGCCTTTTTTGTTTTTCTTGTTGTTATTCCAGTTACTATTTCTTTGATTTCTCACTTGATTTTGACTACTTCGATTCTTTTGTTGTTTTCTAGGACCATCTTCTTCGTGATCATAATCGTCACGATTTTTGTCTGGTCGAGCTTGTTTTTTACGACGTGTATCCACTGGCGCTTCTTTAGCTACAGGAGCTGGTTCAACCACTGCTTGAACTTGCTGTTCTTGTTGCGCTTGTTCAGCTAACTTAGCCACTTCTTCAAAGATTTCCTCTGGCTCCTTGCGTTTGTTAGCTTGGGCCAAGGCTTCTTTGGCAGCCTGAGTCTGCTTGAAACGTTCCTCACTTGAACGGGCATACTCTGCATTTTGCTCTGCTTTTAGGGCCGCTGCACGGGCTTTAAAGTCAACACGTGGAGCCGCTTGATGTGGACGTTTGTCCTCTTGTTGACGGCGCTCATTACCACGATTTTGCTGACCTTGCTGTTTCTTAGCTTGGTCGTTAAAACGACGATTGTCGCGGTTTCCTTGACCTTGTTTTCCACCATTGCGACCGTCGTTTTTCTGACGGTTGCCGTTTTGTTGCTGGTCACGGTTATTGCCCTTGTTTTGCTTGCGTCGTTCTGCCTGCTCTTTGGCACGGGCTTCACGCTCAGCCTTAAAATTACGGCTTTGCGGTTTAGCTGCTACGTTTTCTGCCTTCGGAGCAACTGGCTCAGCAGGTTTTGCCTCTTCCTTAGTTACAGCTGGTTTAGCTGGCTCAGATTTCTCGGCTTTCTTTTCTGCACTTGCTTTTGGTGTTGCAGGTTTTGCTTCTTCTTTCGGAGCAGCTGCAGGCTTAAAGCTGGCAACGATTTTTGCAGCGACAGCTTCTTCCACACTTGATGAGTGGCTTTTCACATCCAAGCCCAACTCTTTTGCACGCGCTACAACTTCTTTACTTTCTTTTCCAAGTTCTTTTGCGATTTCGTATAATCTTTTCTTAGACAAATCATGTCCTCCTCTTCTATTCCATAAGAGACCTCATTTTCTTTGTAAATCCAGCATCTGTTACAGCCAAAACCTTTCTCGATTTTCCGACTGCTATGCTTAATTCCAGTGTTGAAAACACGGTTACAATTTCTACTTGATAATAATGACTTTTATCTTGAATCTTCTTGGTCAGATTGGGTCCAGCATCATGGGCTAGAAAGACCAACTTGGCCTTGCCGTCTTGAATGGCTTTGACCACCAATTCTTCACCCGATATGATCCGCCCTGCTCTCTGAGCGAGTCCCAAGAGATTACTTATCTTTTGCTTATTCAAGTCCTAACTCTCTTCTTTTCACTTTGTGATCCACATAAGCGATCAACTCATCATAAAAGCTTTCTTCAACTTCCATGTTAAAGCTGCGGTTAAAGACCTTCTTCTTTTTCGCCTCTAAGGCTTCTGCATTGTCTAGCTTGATATAAGCACCACGGCCATTGGCCTTGCCTGTCGGATCAATAAAAACTTGTCCTTCCTTGTTCTTGACAATGCGGAGCAAATCACGCTTATCAATCACTTCATTGGACACAACAGACTTGCGCAAAGGGATTTTTCTCGTTTTCATCTTTCCCTCCTCTAGCAGCTTTTACTCTTCAACAGTATCGTTTTCTGCTTCCAAATCTACCGAACCAGCTTCTTCCATGGCTTCAAATTCGCTAGCAGACTTGATATCGATACGGTAACCAGTCAAGTGAGCCGCCAAGCGAACGTTTTGTCCACGACGACCGATGGCAAGAGAAAGCTTGTTATCAGGAACAACAACCAAGGCACGTTTGCTGTCGTTTTCATCAAAGATAACTTGGTCAACTTCAGCAGGAGCGATGGCATTGTAGATAAATTCAGCTGGATCTGCTACCCACTCGATAACGTCGATGTTTTCTTCGATTGGTACCATACGGTCGCTCTTGGCATCGTAACGAGCTGGGTGGAATTTGCTAGTAATCTTCTTGATATTAGCACCACCACGTCCAACGATTGTACCGATAGCGTCCACGTTTGGATTATGACTGCGAACTGCAACCTTGGTACGGTCACCAGCTTCACGAGCCACGCTCATGATTTCAACAGTTCCATCATAAACTTCTGGAATTTCTTGCTCCATCAAACGTTTGATCATTTCTGGATGGCTACGGCTAACAAAGACGTTGACACCACGAGGGTTGTCTTCAACCTTGTAGACATAAACTTCGATACGATCATGAGAAGCAAAAACTTCTCCAGGGATTTGGTCTTGTTTTGACAATTGGGCTTCGATGCTGCCAAGGTTGACATAGATAAAGCGGTTGTCAAAGCGTTCTACTGTACCAGACATGATTTCTTGCTCATGTTCTTTGTAAGTATTGTAAGTGATGGCACGTGTTTGCTTGCGCATTTTTTCCATGATGGTTTGTTTGGCAGATTGAGCTGCTACACGACCAAACTCAGCAGGTGCTTCTTCAAACTTGATTTTGTCACCAAGCTCATAGGCTGAATTAATGGCAAGAGCATCTTTCAAACTGATTTCCAAACGGCTATCAAATACTTCATCAACCACTTCACGGACAGTATAAACGGTAAAGTCACCTGTTTTTTCGTTAAAGTCAATAGCTACGCTATCTGATTGACCATAGCGTCTGCGATAAGCGGAACGAAGCGACTCCACTACTGCGTCGATGATGTCTTCTTTTTTGATTCCCTTGTCTTCTTCCAAAATGCGGAAGGCCTCTAGCATTTCTTTACTCATGTTTTCTTCACTTTTGAATCCTCAAAAGCTATCCTTTCTTTTTCTATAATTTAACTGCTAAACGTGCTTTTGATACTAAACTGTATGGAATTTGGACAGTTTTCTTACGCGTCTTGTCCATATATTCCATAGTCAACTCGTCCTCTTCGAAGGCCAACAAGGTTCCTTCAAAGACCTTTTGCTTATCGATGGCTTGGTAGAGCCCGACATGGATGTATTTCCCAACCGCTCCAGCAACGGCATCCTTGGTTTTCAAAGGACGTTCCAAGCCTGGACTGGTGATTTCTAGGAAATATTGTTCTGGGAAGGGATCTGGCTTGATGGTGTCTAGGACAGGACTGATAATTTCTGTCAAGTCTGCCGTGTCGTTCAAGGTAATTCCTTCAGGTTTATCTACAAAAATACTGAGAATCATGTCACTGCCAATCTTTCCGTACTCGATATCCACGAGTTCGAAAGGTACTTGTATGACAGGTTCTACAACTTCTCTGACTAATTCTACGATTGTTGCGATTGCGTCCACCTCCTCATAAGCAAGAGGCGAAGATATTTCCCCGCCTCACTTTTCATATTCTTACTCTTAGTATAGCACGTTTGCCAACTTATGTAAAGCAAAAGCACTTATACAGCCTGATTTCAGGATATTTCTTAAAATTCTGCCTCAACTCGGTAGATAACTTGCCCCTTGTTGGAGAATTTTTGCTCGTATTCTGTCATGACATTGCCTTCAAAATCACTGGCATGCAAATCTAGCCAGACACCATTGAGTTTCATACCATACTGAGAAAAACTAACTAGGCTGTATTCAAACAAGCCACGATTATCCGTCTTGAAATGAATTTCTCCATTTTCAGGCAAGATGCGCTTGAAGGTATCCAAGAAGGTCTTGTAGGTCAAACGGCGCTTTTCATGGCGTTTTTTCGGCCATGGATCTGAAAAATTCAGATACAAGCGATCAATCTCACCGTCTTCAAAGTAGTCAGTCAAGTCAGAACCATCTACCCACAAGAGCTTGATGTTAGGCACTCCAACTTCAAGCACCTTGTCCAAAGCGTAGCTCAAAACAGACTTTTGAATATCAATCCCGATATAGTTGATGTCAGGGTTTTGCTTGGCCATACCTGAAACAAAGGCACCCTTTCCACTTCCAACTTCCACATGAATGGGATTATCATTGCAAAACAAGTTCCGCCATTTTCCCTTGGCTTCTAAGGGATTGAGGACCACATACTGGGGATTTGCCTCTAGTAATTCTGTCGCCCCTTTACGATTTCTAACTCTCATCTTCTCTTTCCATACTTGTCTCGGAAGTGACGCAAGCCATGGATCTCCCGATTGACATTTTCTAAATCTTGGTTCATATAATACTTGGAAATCTGGCTCAAGTAAGACAATTGACCGTACCAATACAATTTATTTAATACCGTTTGATTGTACTTATAACCGTAGTAGGTCAACCATTCCTTCCACTGATGTTCTGGAATATAATGGCAGAGCATATGGGCCACATCAAACATGCGGTCGGTCAAACGAACCGAATCCCAATCCACCAAATAAATCAAGCCACTATCTGTCTCAATCCAATTACTATGTCGTACATCTCCATGGACAATGGTCGCATGGTCCTCTCTAAATCCTGGAATAGTCTGACGTAAATCAGCCATCACTTCACTGATAAAATGATTTTTACGCAAAGCATCTGGAGCCGTTTCTTGCCAAGACTGTAGCAAATCTACAGGTGTTTCCATGGCATAGCCCAAACGACTCAACTGTGTCATCAACGGACGTGAGCGATGCAGGCGGGTTAAAATATTGACGATTTGCTTACGATTCATATCATAGGGGGTCAATATCTTGCCTGTCAACCATTCTTGAGCACACATATCACGCCCATCTGCCAAACGGCGACTCCATAATAATTGTGGAGCAATTTGTTCTCTAGCTAGACCAGGTAGGATTGGAGAGGTGTTCATTTTTACAAAGATGCGCTTCCCATCAGGATAGCTACCCATATAAGCCTTGCCACTTTTCCCAGGTATGGGAGTCAGTGTTAGCTCATTATCACCCAAATCCATTTCTTTCCTCCGTATAAAGTTTCCTTACTATTCTACTAGTTTTTGGCCTATTCGTCAACCGCTCCAGACCTGATTCTCAAAGAAAAGCATCTCAATTGGCTCGGGCTATCATTATAGAAAGAAAAAGGTAAGCACAATCTCCTACTTACCTTTTCATAATTTTTATAAATAATATAAGAGTGGCCAAGCATTGTAAAACATGTGAACTAGAGTAGAAACCCATAGGTTTTGGCTTTTTTTATAAGTAAAGCCCAGCAACAAGCCCCCAAGTAGATAAAAAATAAACGAAGGGACATTAGAAGGTCCATGCATGAAAGAAAAGAGAGAGGAAGTCAGTACAAGCCCTAACCAAGAATTTTCAAATATAGCCCCCTGAAGAAGTCCTCTGAAAATGAGTTCCTCCTGGATTGGTCCAAAAACTGAGGTAGTCAAAATCAAAGACAGGGAAATTCCTCTGCTGACTTCCGCCAAGTGTTGAACTCCCGCGCCAGAAGAAACAGCAAAGAAATGAATATAAACCAGCGTCTCAAGTACACTTAGCAGAAAGATTGCAATGAAAAGTAAAAGGTCTTTCTTGCTTAACATCCCAAAAGAAATCATTTCAAACTGTCTAGCATAAGTAACACTCAGCGAGGTTACAAGAAGACTTACAATAATCAATTCAGATTCATTTTGAAAAAAATCCCCATGGTTAATCGTATAAGGAACTGTAATGACGATTAGTAGTACTAAAAATCCAAAGCACAAAGCATGAAATTTATCAAAAAACTTCATAAAATTATCCTCCTCAACAAACAAACTTCCCTACAAGTCATCCTTGAGCTCTAGTCTTTCCAAAACAAACCATTTGAGTAACCAAAATCCGACCACGTAGCCAGCCCCTAAGAATATAGCCATTAAAGCTAGCATGGAATTTAGGGAATTAAAGACCACCGCAGATACAAAGGTTAGCACAAAAACATTAAAGGCAATGGTGTCAGAAGCCAAGACCAGAATATAAGGTGTCAACCAGTCTAAGGTTTTGGAATCTAGGAAAAATAAGTGTTTATACATGATAATCTCCTCCTGCCAGTCTATAGACTAGCCCCAGATTAAGAAGAAAACTCTTCCCCTACTTTTTATAATACTTCAATCCCCAAATGAGCAGAAGCATGATAATCAAGCAGAGAATAGCGCCAATATAGGCAATTAATTGTTGATAGAATTCTCCTGCTGTGACACCTCTATACAAACAAATAATAGACATAAAACCTGTCAAACCAATGAACATAAGTTGATTTGTTCTAGGACTAACCAAATCATCATCTTCAAACTCTCTTATCCTCATCTCCCTAGTGAGGTAAACAGTAACTAAAATTGAAGCCAAGTTAAGAACCACTAAAAGAAATTGGAAAACCAAGGAAAAATTTAAAAACTGACGAGATAGAAATAGATAAGTAGAGACAAGTAAGGGCAACTGACCTAGGAACAGTCTCGCAAGGAAGACGTTCCGTTTTTTAGCAAGAAAAGTTTTCATTTCTTTGCTCCTTTCTTTTTAGTTAAAGCAAAATAGATCACAACCGCAATCATATAGGCTATGGTATAAAATAGATGATACCAAATACTCTCCCTAAGCGGATAAAGAAGGGTAGACATGATCAGATATAGAACGAAAATAATCAGTATTTTTTTCTTCATAAAATTTCCTCCTAAATGTATGCTTTATCTTAGTTTAGTTACAACCTTTACACTGTTAGTATAGCACTCATTTTATCCTTGGATCACTCAAATCATAAATGGTCATCAAAACATCTTGAATTGTTAAAAAATTTAAAAAGCAAGCATGAAAAACATACTTGCCCTGAGGGAAGTTGACAATGTGAAAATACAAAATAGAGAACTACTCACCCTCACTTCCGTATGTTCTCATATATTCTCATGATCGCAACAAGGATAGCAGCTGTCCCACTTGCCAAAACGAGAAGGGTAATAATAATGTTGAAGATTTCAGGCGTACTCCCTATTCTGTTGATAAGACGGAGTAGGGATATAACTGTCAACTGAATCAGGAGTATTGATTCTACTCTTACCAGTGAAGTCAGTCGGTTTTCAACTGCATATAAAAAGGCTGGTAGCAAAACACAGGCTATAGCAATCACAAACAGGTTGCTCCCCGTTTCTTCTCCCTTGTTCACCACGGAAATCATGAGAAGATTAGATGCTATGATTAACGTAGAACAGATGATAAAAAAGGATTTCTTATTCATTTAATATACCTCACATACTATGGTAAAAGTCAAACTGGACAAAGACAAACTTTAACTGTTAGCTTCTGAAAATTGAAACATTGTTTTTGTATTCACGAGGAATGCCTTTTTTTATTTTCGTCCTGTTAGAATACCGTTGCTTGTACTCCATCAAGCAACCCCATTCCATTAGATAGTATGTTGTCTAGCTCCTCCATCTTTTCATCTGAAAATGTTATTTTTCAGCGTTGATTGCTTTTTCATAGGTTGCTATCGTCCTTGATAACACCATCTTCCCATATTCTTCTCCAAGTGACTTCTTTCTCCTTGCCATTTTTTACCCCTTTATTTTACATTTTTTAGTTCTGAGTGTTGTTTTTTTTCTTCCTCTTCGTCTTCTTTTCTTTTATTCTTTTTATAATCGTTTAGCAGTTCAAAACCTTTATCAAAAGCAAAAAAACCTAAACCTAAAGAAAACGGTGCTCCGACTATTTCTATAACTTTTGCCCACCTTGTCCCAAAATCTTCTGAAAAATAAGCAAGCGCCCCGACGGCTAAAACTGCTAAGATTAAAAAATATGCTCCAAAATCTGCACTTTCTGTTACTTTAGCTTTTTCTGTTCTACTATTTTTACTCATGATAATTTCCTTTCATTTTTAACTTTTCTACTTCCGCTAATACTAACTATTTACCATGCTTTTTTACCTATGCATTAACTACTATTTAACCCTCTAAAAGTGGTTAGTTTTCTGCCTTCCTCTCCTCGCTACCTCACGATAGTCAGGCCTGGGAATCATTATTGGGTTCACCAGTAGCAGGTGTCCACCGAGGACTTACACCTCAGATATACGACATGCCCGTCGTACTTAAAAAAGAAAGGATGAAATTCGTCCTTTCTTGATCTTAGCTTTTCTTCAACTCACTACAGTTGACAATGAGCCAAAGGATAGTTAATAACCTATTGAAGTGTCAAATGTTGCTAACTCCATTGATCTTCAAATTTAAATAGGCACATTATCGGAGTTATCAGTAAGAAAAAATCTAACCAGTTCAAATAATTCATAATATAGGATATAATACCAGCCATAACGAAAAGGTACAAAGCTGTACGATATCCTCTCTTTTGGTTTTTATCAGCCTTGGTGTTAAAAATAATGTACACACAACAAATTGCAATGAGTATAAGCTGAATCATAGTTTCGTTTAACATATTAACACTCATTCCTTTTTAAAACTATTTTGGTGGTCTCAATCCATAAGCTACAAAGCCACCTACTATAGCGCCTCCTGCTGCGCAAATAAAGTAAGCTTGGGGGCCTCCAGCAATACAAGATTGTCCTGCCTGAAATGCACCCGACAAGGCTCCTACAAGTACATCTCCTCCCAATCCACCTCCAGAAATATTACTTAATTCTTGATTATCTACTATTTTGTAATTAAACATAATTTCTATTCCCTTCTATGACCAAATATTATCAGCAATTGCAGTAAAAGAACCACCAAGTTTAGCTCCAGCCCAAGCACAGGCAGCAGTCATAGCCCATGTGGCACCACCAGTAAGGAGTCCTCCTACCCCACACATAGCAACTCCGATACCTGCTCCATAGACAGCTCCTTTTCCTACTGTTCCCCAATCAGTTCCTCCCTCAATGCTAGCCAGCATTTCAGTATCCAAAACATCAAATTGAGTCATTGTTTTTGTTTCCATGAGGAATACCTCCTTTTTTATTTTTAATTTTTGTCTTGTTGCAACTTTGACAAGTTTAGTATATCATCGTTTATTAATTTTTTTCATCCAAATCTTGAATTGTCATCGAAACGTCTTGAATTGTTAAAAAATTTAAAAAGCAAGCATTAAAAACATACTTGCCCTTTCACTCTTGTCTATAGGCAAATTCTAACCATATGTTATTACAAACAAATAGTATCATTTCACCTGTTTACCATCTATTTTTATTTATGAATTTTTTGTTTCACTTTAATCATTATAGAAGCCATAAAAAACGCGACAGCTAGCCGAAGCAGTTGGTAACTTTCTTCCTCTCCTGTTTTCGGTAATAATTTTTCATTCGAAGTAATAGATTCGCTTACATAATCAGTCCCCTTAACATCAGTTGAAGGAGCTTTATTTTCTTGAGCAACATCAAAAATAGGTTTGGGAGTTTCCAATTGATTCTTATTGTCTAACATTGCTAAATTGCCAGATTGAGTAGTTTTAGCTTTAGAAGTTGAGTTTATACTCTCCACTTTCCCACTATTTTCGCTATTAGAATTGGGATTATCATTGGATATTTTCATTTCGGTTCTTTTTTCATCACCCATACCTTTGCTGTCGCTTACAACTTTATCACTAATACTCATGCTGTCATCTCTGGTTTTCTCATCACGGACACTTTCAGTTACTGTTTCCTCAGAAGATTTCACTGTCTCCGTTTGCTTAGGTGAGTTGCTCGAGTACATATAATCATAAACCTGTTGTGCAGTTGCTCCGCCACCAACCCATCCAGATGTCGGATGTCCATTTTTTAAATACAAAATTGTTGGTGTTCCTGGAATACCGACTTTTTTAAATAGAAACTCTCTCGCTTCCTCATCAAAATCCTTACCGTCCAAATCATAATACTCTAACTTCTTTTCAATCAAGTTATTAAATTCTTTCAATTCAGGAGAAAATTGACGACAATGAGAGCAAGTTTTTCTACCAAAATAAATAGTATGTTCCAATTGATCCTCTGTAAAAGAGTGACGTACAGCTTCAATATCTATCTTTTTAAAGTCCGTAACATTCTTCTCATACTCTTCTGGGGTTACAACAGAAGGTTTATGCTCCACCTTTTCCTTAGTCGATGGCAAATCTGGTGCCACAAGAGAACTATCATTCGCCTGGATAGATGAAGTAGTAGGATGTTCTTCTGCATATACAACACCCGTAGTAATAGATGCAAATACAAGTGGTACAAGTAATAGCGATTTTATCTTTTGATTCTTCATAAGAATACTCCTTTACATTTGTTATTTTTATCTTACCTTATTTAAGATTACAAATTCATCTAAATCTTAAATGGTCATCGAAACATCTTGAATTGCAAAAATTTCATTATAAAAGGGGTAAGTATTTCGAAAACACTTACCCCTTTATACTTCATTAAGCTCTACTTTTTATAATACTTCAATCCCCAAATGAGAAAAAGCATAATAATCAAGCAGAGAATAGCACCAATATAAGCGATTAATTGTTGGTAGAATTCTCCTGCTGTGATACTTCTATACAAACAAATAATAGACATAAAACCTGTCAAGCCGATATACATAAGTTGATTGGTTCTAGGACTAACCAATTCATCATTTACTTCTATTTAAGATCATGTCTTTTATGTTAATGTATGTTAACACTAAAAAACAAGTTAGGCCAATAATATTTAAAATAAACAATAACGGGGTTAAGTCTCTAAAAAAATTATCCACTGACACTATAAGAAATACTATACATAATATAGTCGAAACTATCTTTTTCTTGTTCATAATTATTTACTCCGTTCCAACTAAATTCAGCTTAGTAATGAAGAGCGATTTTTAACAGTATTTAGCACCACCAGTTGCCGCTCCGCCCCAAAAACCAACAGCAGCTCCAGATACAGTACCAATGATAGGTAGCGTTACAGTTCCTACGGCGCTACCAGCAACTCCTCCAGTCAATGCACCTCCAACTACACCGAGTCCACATTTTATCCAACCGCCACCTTCAACGCAAGTAAGCATATCAGCATCCATAATCTCAAATTGTTCCATCATTTTTGTATTCATGACAAATACTCCTTTTTTATTTTTAATTTTTGTCTTGTTGCAACTTTGACAAGTTTAGTATATCATTGTTTTTTAAAATTTTTCATCCAAATCTTGAATTGTCATCGAACCGTCTTAAATTAGCTTTTTTATTTAAAACCACCTCTAAAATTTTTTTAAAAGATAATTTCTAATCACTTTTTTACCATTCAGGAAGTTTCAATGACTATTCAAGATTTTATAAAGCACGAAATTGTTTTTATGTCATAATAGACCTATCCACTATATGAAAGGAATTGCCAATGACTTCTTATAAACGTACATTTGTTCCTCAAATAGATGCTAGAGACTGCGGTGTTGCTGCCTTAGCCTCGATTGCTAAATTCTATGGTTCAGATTTTTCTCTAGCTCACTTGAGAGAACTTGCAAAGACCAATAAAGAAGGGACGACTGCTCTTGGCATTGTAAAAGCCGCTGATGAAATGGGCTTTGAAACAAGACCTGTTCAAGCAGATAAAACGCTCTTTGATATGAGTGATGTCCCCTATCCTTTTATCGTTCACGTTAACAAAGAAGGAAAACTCCAACATTACTATGTTGTCTATCAAACAAAGAAAGACTATCTGGTTATTGGTGATCCTGACCCTTCTGTAAAAATCACCAAAATGTCAAAAGAACGCTTTTTCTCTGAATGGACTGGAGTAGCTATTTTTCTAGCTCCCAAACCTAGCTATCAACCCCATAAAGATAAAAAGAATGGTCTACTAAGCTTCCTTCCTCTGATTTTCAAACAAAAATCTCTCATTGCTTACATTGTTCTCTCAAGCTTATTGGTCACGATTATCAATATAGGTGGTTCTTATTATCTCCAAGGAATCTTGGATGAATACATTCCAAATCAGATGAAATCAACTTTAGGAATCATCTCAGTTGGTCTGGTTGTAACCTATATCCTCCAACAAGTCATGGGCTTCTCCAGAGATTATCTCCTAACTGTTCTGAGTCAGAGATTAAGTATTGATGTGATTTTATCCTATATTCGCCATATTTTTGAACTTCCTATGTCTTTCTTTGCGACACGTCGCACAGGAGAAATCATTTCACGGTTCACAGATGCTAACTCTATTATAGATGCCTTGGCTTCTACCATTCTTTCTCTTTTTCTGGATGTTTCTATTCTGATTCTTGTAGGGGGAGTCTTGCTGGCACAAAACCCTAATCTCTTCCTTCTTTCTCTTATTTCTATTCCTATATACATGTTCATCATCTTTTCTTTTATGAAGCCTTTCGAAAAAATGAACCATGATGTCATGCAAAGTAATTCTATGGTTAGCTCTGCCATTATCGAAGATATCAACGGGATTGAAACTATCAAGTCGCTCACGAGTGAAGAAAATCGCTATCAAAATATAGACAGCGAATTTGTAGATTATTTAGAAAAATCCTTTAAGCTCAGTAAATATTCTATTTTACAAACAAGTTTAAAGCAGGGAACAAAATTAGTTCTGAATATCCTTATCCTATGGTTTGGCGCTCAATTAGTCATGTCGAGTAAAATTTCTATCGGTCAGCTGATTACCTTTAACACACTTCTTTCTTACTTTACAACTCCTATGGAAAATATTATCAACCTCCAAACCAAACTCCAATCTGCGAAGGTCGCTAATAACCGTTTGAACGAAGTCTATCTAGTCGAATCTGAATTTCAAGTTCAAGAAAACCCTGTTCATTCACATTTTTTGATGGGCGATATTGAATTCGATGACCTTTCTTATAAGTATGGTTTTGGACGAGATACCTTAACAGATATTAATCTCACGATTAAACAAGGAGATAAGGTTAGCCTAGTTGGAGTTAGTGGTTCTGGTAAAACAACTTTAGCCAAAATGATTGTCAATTTCTTTGAACCCTACAAAGGACATATTTCCATCAATCATCAGGATATTAAAAACATTGATAAAAAAGTCTTGCGCCGTCATATTAATTACCTACCCCAACAAGCCTATATCTTTAATGGCTCTATTTTGGAAAACTTAACCTTGGGCGGTAATCATATGATTAGCCAAGAAGATATTCTAAAAGCTTGTGAATTAGCTGAAATCCGTCAAGACATTGAAAGAATGCCTATGGGCTATCAAACTCATCTCTCTGATGGAGCTGGTCTATCAGGAGGACAAAAGCAACGAATAGCCCTCGCTCGTGCTCTTTTAACTAAATCTCCTGTTTTAATACTAGATGAAGCTACTAGCGGTCTTGATGTCTTGACTGAGAAAAAAGTTATAGATAATCTTATGTCCCTAACTGATAAAACCATTCTCTTTGTAGCCCATCGTCTCAGTATAGCCGAACGAACCAACCGTGTCATTGTTCTTGACCAGGGGAAAATCATTGAAGTTGGTAGTCATCAAGAGTTAATGCAGGCGCAAGGCTTCTACCATCATCTATTCAATAAATAAGGAGAATGTCATGAATCCTAATCTTTTTAGAAGCGTCGAGTTTTATCAGAGACGTTACCATAACTATGCGACAGTATTAATCATACCTCTTTCATTACTGTTTACTTTCATCTTGATTTTCTCCCTCGTTGCCACAAAAGAAATTACTGTCACTTCCCAAGGAGAAATCACCCCTACAAGTGTCATTGCATCCATTCAGTCAACAAGTGATAATCCTATCCTAGCTAATCATTTAGTGGCAAATCAAGTAGTTGAAAAAGGTGACTTACTCATCAAATACTCTGAAACAATGGAAGAAAGTCAGAAAACTGCCTTAGAAACTCAATTACAAAGACTTGAGAAGCAAAAAGAAGGACTTGGAATTTTGAAACAAAGCTTAGAAACAGCGACTGATCTTTTTTCTGGCGAGGATGAGTTTGGCTACCATAATACCTTTATGAATTTTACTAAACAATCCCATGATATTGAACTGGGTATCACAAAGACTAACACTGAGGTTTCAAATCAAGCCAATCTTGCCAATAGCAGTTCATCAGCCATCGAACAAGAAATCACAAAAGTTCAACAACAAATTGGAGAATACCAGGAGCTGAGAGATGCTATCATAAATAAAAGGGCTCGCTTACCAACTGGCAATCCACACCAGTCAATTTTGAATCGTTATCTTGTAGCCTCACAAGGACAAACACAAGGAACTGCAGAGGAGCCATTTTTATCTCAAATTAATCAAAGCGTTGCAGGTCTGGAATCATCTATCGCAAGCCTCAAAATTCAACAAGCTGGTATCGGAAGTGTAGCAACTTATGATAATAGTTTAGCAACCAAAATTGAAGTACTCCGCACTCAGTTTTTACAAACAGCCTCACAGCAACAACTAACCGTGGAGAATCAATTAACAGAATTAAAAGTACAGCTAGATCAAGCGACACAGCGCTTAGAAAACAATACCTTAACCGCCCCAAATAAAGGTATCATTCATCTGAACAGCGAATTTGAAGGTAAAAATAGAATTCCAACTGGTACAGAAATTGCTCAAATATTCCCTATCATCACAGATACAAGAGAAGTACTAATCACTTACTACGTATCTTCTGACTATCTACCTCTACTAGATAAAGGACAAACTGTAAGATTAAAACTGGAGAAGATTGGAAATCACGGCATTACCATCATCGGCCAACTTCAGACAATTGATCAAACTCCTACCAGAACAGAGCAAGGAAATCTCTTTAAATTAACCGCTCTTGCAAAACTATCTAATAATGATAGTAAACTCATCCAATACGGCTTACAAGGTCGCGTCACTAGTGTAACTGCAAAGAAAACATATTTTGATTATTTCAAAGATAAAATTTTAACACATTCTGATTAATTTTCAGATAACACTCTAGAACTATTTATTATCTTATCAAAAAGGAGAATTATAACATGGATAAGAATCAAAACCTAACTTCATTTCAAGAACTAACAACTACTGAACTCAACCAGATTACAGGTGGAGGATGGTGGTTAGATTCAATATTAGATATGTTAACATCTAAAATACCAGACCAAGCCAATAGGTATGGAAATCATCAACAAATGTAATCATCCAAGGTGGTATTGGATAAAAAACTTGGCTCTATAATATTTGTAGTGGGTAAATCTCCTATAGATATTATGAAGCCTATTTTGTTGTAAAAAATAAAACAGTAACCTCAGGATGGCTACTGTCTAGTCTCATTTCTTCTTAAAACCTTTATTGACTTAATAAATGGTAGAAAAGAACCTTAAAAATCATAAAATACACAACCAATCTTTTCGAAACATTTATATTATAAGTTTTATTGTAGAGTTTTAATATATTTATTCTAGTATTTGATTTTTCAATGATTCTATTATTTGTTATCATTCAATTGATATCATTGTTAAAACCTGACGAAATACTTGATTTTTGCAGGCGGTATTTAGACTGGTATTAGGATGACTTTCCACAATTTTCATGACGGTATAGAGACCAACTCCTCTCTCCTCCCCTTTAGAGCTTGCTCCAAAGGAGAAGATTTCAGAAATATCGATGCCCTCTTCTTTGATGGAATTTTCAATGATAAATGTCTCCTGTGCTCCATTTTTAAAAAAGGCGATTGAAACGTGAGGTTGACTGGCCTCTGCACTGGCTTCAATAGCATTGTCACAAAGGATAGACACAATGGTTAGAAAATCAAGCAGTCTCATTCCCTCGACCTGAATCTCCTCAGGAACTTCGACATTAAAGACTATGTTCTTATCTCTAGCTTTTAGAAATTTCCCTGCTAGGAGACTTTTGAGGGCTTTATCACGAATATTCACTAATCTGCCCAGGTCATATTTGTTGTCCTGCAATTTTTCACTGGAATCCTTTAAAACAGAGTCGTAAACCTCTTTTATCTGCTCCATATCCTCCTCTTCAATGCCCAGACGTAAACTAGTCAAGAGGTTGCTATAATCATGCCGAAAGCTCCGTACTTCCTTGTAAAGTTCCTCTATATGCCGACTATAGCGTTCCATATCTCTATAGCGCAAGGTCTGCTCTTGGTTCAGTTTCTCCTGAAGTTTTTCCTTCAAATAGGTATCTAATTTCTTGATAACCCCCATAAAAAAGAGTAGATAAAATACCAGAATGAAATGGCGAACAGTCGTTGATTGTATACCTTGTACATATTCAAAATAAGACAGACTTTGCATCACTAGATAGTAAGCCCCCATTATCCAGTTAATCTTAGTCAGGGACTTTTGAAAATCTTTATCGGAAATCTCCTTTCTCAAACTAGTAAAATCATAGTCTAACCATTTCAAAAAGGCTAGAGAAATAAAGCAAATGAAAATTTTTATACATAACCAAATAAAAGAGCGGTCATCATACACATGCCCTTGCCCTAAAAATGGAAGCACAAAATAAGAAATACCTCTATAAAAGAGATTCACCAATATCATTGGAAAGAGACCATAAAAGAAAAGCAGTTTTTTAGGAAGTCCTCTTAACAGTAATAAAGACAAGCCTATGCCGTACAAGGGTTCCACAAAATAAGATAGGTAATTATTTCCTACTATATAGCTAA
Organism: uncultured Streptococcus sp.; assembly: GCA_963521035.1. Lineage (GTDB taxonomy): Bacteria > Bacillota > Bacilli > Lactobacillales > Streptococcaceae > Streptococcus. The sequence continues at coordinate 8,549 of CAUQTL010000014.1, read as the reverse complement.
TCGTTACAAAAATAACTACTAAAAGTAGCTTAAAAAGAAAAGCTTTAAAGACTCTCTCCAGAGTTAGAACAATTCCATCCACCTTAAAAAATATAAACAATTCCAATCCAGATAGCAAAAACACATATACGGTCTTCCAAACTAATTCCATCCCATCACCTCACTCAGTGCAAGTTATTGATAGCCTCAGACACTTCCCTGACCTTATAACGCGCTATCATACAGCTACCACCATTGGGAAAGAAAAGCAGTTTTTCTTTCTTATCCAAACGCACCACATTGGCAGGATTGATGAGAAAAGAGCGATGGCACTGCAAGAGACGAGGTTCCTGCTTGAGAATCTCCTCCAAACTCGCTGTAAATTCCAACCTATCTGTCTCGCTATAGAGAATGACATGATGGGGTCTGGGAGACGTTTCGAGATAGTAAACCTCTTTAAAAGGATACTGGAATTGGGCAAATTTTGATTTAAAGTAAAAGCAATCTTCCGCCAGACTTTTACTGTCTTGACTATTGGCATAGAGGAGGGCTGTCTCGATCCGAGATTCAAACTCCTCTGCCGAAAGAGCCTTATCAATGTAGTCCAAAGCAGACACTTGGTAGCGAAAGGACAGGGGCATAAACTCTGAGTGAGTCGTCACAAAGACTATCAAGGCATAAAGATCCCGATCCCGAATCTTTCTAGCCACTTCCAGCCCCTTCATCTCCTCATTTCGAATCTCAATATCCAAAAAGAATAGCTGATGCGCCCCCTTCTCATGCACCTCTGCCAGCAGTTGAGCTGGCTTACCAAAGACCTCAAAAGAGCTGGGAGTGATATGATGTTCCTTCAAAAGTTTCTCAATCGTCGTTTCAATCCTAGTCTGCTGGGAAAAATCATCTTCTAAAACAAATATTCTCATCTTCTTACTCTCCTTCTTTCAACCATTTTTGACGAATTTCTCTATAGCGACGTCTGGCATACTTGACAGCGTATTGACCTTCTTCTCCGAGAAAAAGGATTCTTTCTTGAAAATCAATCGATTTTAATTTATCAAGATTAACCAAACAATTTCGATGACATCTCATCAAGGTTTCCCCATATTGGTTCTCAAGATTACTTAAATTTTGAACCATATTAAAACTAGCTTCTTCTGTAACAATCTGTACAGTATGGGCTTTAGTTGGATGTGCTTGGATATAGTAGATATCGTCGACGTTTACTTTATAGGCTATTTTCTGTGTCTGAATAATCATATGTTTCATTGGATTCTCCTCCTAAGAAGAGAATAACAGAAAAAATCTAACACAAGCCCACCAAATCCTAAACAGTCTTTGAAAACTCCTAAAAGGATTATTTTTCTACAACATCATGATGGGCTTACCACTATTTTATCATAAAATCTTAACAGTACCATTCAGGAAATTTCAAGAACAATTAAAGATTTGATGGTGAAAAAGAAGATAAAAGTGATAGAATGACAGTATCAAAACACAGTTGCTAGAATCAAAACTAGCACCCAGATTAGAGGAGGAATTCTCATGACAGATACAGACCCTATCAAAAGAGCTCAGACTTTGATAACTGACTTAAACAAAGCCTATCAAGCATGCAAACAGGCAACCGCTGACGACGTCCGCTTTCAGGAGCAATTAAACTCTATTCTTGGTTTTTTAGCCAAGGCTGAGACAGTGGATAATCGAGTCTTGATTGAACTGGAAAAATTCTACCAGACTTCCAGTCTTCTCATGGGACTCAGCGCTCTTGATCCAGATGCTCCTACTCGCGCTGCTTGGCGGGCCTATGACCGTTTCCACTTTGACCAAGTCAAGACCAAGTTGAGTCTCTACGGACCAACCATTCTCTTGTAGAAAATAAAAGAAGCTGAGCTAGATTGAACTCAACTTCTTTTTTAGTATCATATAAGCAAGTTTTAGTCCTGCATCTGACGTTTTACCTGATAAGGTAAGTACAAGACTAGTAAAACCAAACCAGCTCCCAGTAAGGCTAGAAGGGCTAGTTTTTCTTGGAAGGTCACAAGGCCGACAACTAATTCCACAAGTAAAACAAAACTGGTCAATCCTCGGACAACCGCCTGCAAGCCTTTTTCCTTTTGCCCCTTGTCCAGTGGAAAAAGTTGAGTCAAATACTGGTAGTCAAAGGCGTGATAGAGAGCCAGCAACTGGAAGAGCAAGAGGTAGTTAAAGAGAACCACCACTGCTGTCGCAATCCAAGCTTGCTCGATAAAGACCTGCGCCAGCAAGGAAAGCAAGAGCAGACGAAGGCTGAGGGCAAAGAGGTCTCCATTTCGCAGATAAGAACGCAGATAGAGATTTTGCCAAATCTTTCCAGGCACCTTCTGAACAGCCTTTAGGATAAAGTCCAGATAGGCACGACGCTTGACGCTGTTTGAAATTCCCTTGACCTGCGTAAAGAGGGCAAAGAAACGAAGTAAGATTTGCTTACGCTTGCTTTCTTGAGAAATGACATAGTCCCAGTCCAGTCCAGTTTCAGTGAAAAATTTGCTGGCCTTTTGACGAAAGAGGAAATATTTACCTAACCCAAACAAAAGCACATAGATTAGGAAGACAGGCAAGCCATAACCCATGGCTAAAAATAAGGGCGCAAATAACAGCAAGAAAAGGGTCTGGACAAAGAGCCAAAAGACCAGGGAAATGCCGGTTTGACGCTTGAGATGGAGTTTGATTTCCTCTTCTCCAACTAAGAGAAAGAGCTTGTCTGGAGCCTCCATATAGGTGGCAATTCCTCCCCAAAGCAAAAGTAAAACAGACGTAATTCCTACAAATAAAAGGATAGGCCAATGATTTTCAGGAAAATCTTGTAAGAGTTGACTGTACTGGTAGGCTAGAAAGCCCAGCAGGACAAGCAGGAACAAGACAAAGTGGTCATTAAGAACATAGCGCAGATAACCGACACACTCCTTACGAAAAGCCTGCTTTCTCTTTAAAAACAAGTCTTTCATAGCTCCTCCTCTTTGGTCAGAGCCAAGTAAATATCATTCAAACTAGCCTCAGGCATATCAAAGGCTTCGCGCAGTTGCGCCAGATTTCCCTTGGCACGCACCTCTCCCTTATGGAGAATGACAAAGGCATCACACATCTTCTCCGCCGAATCCAGCACGTGAGTACTCATGAGAATGGACTTACCTTTTTGCTTTTCCACTTCCAAAAGCTGAATCAAGTCCGCAATAGCCAGCGGATCAAGACCAAGGAAGGGCTCATCCACGATGAAAAGACTCGGATCCACCACAAAAGCACAGATAATCATGACCTTCTGCTTCATCCCTTTTGAAAAATGAACAGGGAACCAGTCCAATTTCTGGTCCAGACGAAACATTTTTAACAAGGGCTCTACTCGGTCAAAAGCCACTTTCTGCTCAATACCATAAGCCATAGCAACCGTTTCGATATGCTCTCTGAGGGTCAATTCCTCATACAAGCTAGGTGTCTCAGGAATGTAGCCAATTTGCTTACGGTAACTTGTCGCATCTTCTTGCAGGGTCAAGCCATTGATATTGATGGAGCCACTATAAGGTGTCAACAGACCGATAATCTCATTGATTGTCGTCGATTTCCCAGCACCATTGAGACCAATCAAACCGACCAGCTGCCCACTTTCAACAGTAAAGGACACATCTTTCAAGACAGGGACATGAACATAGCCACCTGTCAGGTTTTTAATTTCTAACATATTTTCTCCAAATCTGGTATAATGTAGCTATATTATATCAAAATTCAATACAGTAGAGGTAGATTTTATGTCAGATTGCATTTTTTGTAAAATCATCGCAGGGGAAATTCCTGCTTCAAAAGTATACGAAGATGAGCAGGTTCTTGCCTTTCTTGATATCTCTCAAGTAACACCAGGACACACCTTGGTCGTGCCAAAGGAACACTATCGCAATCTTTTGGAGATGGACGCTACTAGCGCTAGCCAACTCTTTGCCCAAGTGCCAAAAGTGGCTCAAAAAGTCATGAAAGCCACTAAGGCTGCTGGTATGAATATCATTGCCAACTGTGAAGAAATCGCTGGTCAAACCGTCTTTCATACTCACGTTCACCTCGTGCCTCGCTACAGTGCGGACGATGACCTCAAGATTGATTTTATCGCCCACGAACCAGACTTTGACAAACTTGCTCAAGTCGCTGAAATCATCAAAAATGCCTAAGGAGTTACCATGAAATTATCCAATCTATTGCTATTTGCAGGAGCTGCAGCCGGAAGTTATCTGGTCACAAAAAATCGTCAAACCATCACAGATGAAGTCTTGAATACCACTGACCGCGTTCAAGCTATCAAGGATGATGTGGATATTATCCAAAACAGCCTGCAAATCATCGACCAACAAAAAGAACTCATCAAGGAATACCAAGAAGACCTGACTTACAAGTTTAAGGTCTTGGAAAAAGATATCCAGACTAGATTAGCTGTGATAAAAGAAACACAGGAAATCGAAGATAAGTAAAAAGAGCCATGAACTTTCCTTAAATCTATTTTAGGTTGTCAGGTCCAAACAAAAAGAGGAAAGAAAATGAAACAGTTTTTTAAAATTCTGGCACAGATCATCCTAATCCCTTGTGGTTGCCTTAGCCTTCTTGCGGTCCTAGCATTTCTACTACTAATCAATCTTTTCAAAGCGTCACCGAGTGACATCCGAAAAGGGAATGAAGACTTAAAACAAATCTTTATCTCTCTTGACATGCCTCCTAAGAAAGTAAATTCAAATGGAAGGTATCAATTCGAGGGTGGGGGCTTAAATTTTTATGTTACTTTCTCAGATGAGGTCATCAATAGTCATTCTGTCCTAAAAGAAAGTCCAAAACTCACCAAAAACCGACTCGAAGTCTATGTCCTACAGACTGGAGAGATTTCATACTATAAAGTAGGGGATAACTTGTTCAATCATGGTTTATTGCAATTTTTAGAGAAGGAAAGTAGGAATTATTTACAAGAAATCGGAAAGAAACCAAATCCTGATTACTCAGTTCTATATTGGAAGGATCAGGAAAGTCTAAAAAAGGGAATTGCTTTCTATGAAAAAGCCTTGACTTTGGTGGATATTCAGGATAACTCAGCAATCAAACATATTGATACCGTTACCATTAAGCCTGGTAAGGAAGCAGAATTCAAGCAACTTATCCAGGAGATGGATGCAGCTGGCTTACTCAAGCAAAAGTATAAATAATAGGCTAACTGGAAAATGATTTTTCGACGCTAAATTTTCAAAGATAACACAAAAAGAGCCAATTGGCTCTTTTTAGTTTATTCTCCATCAAAGGCATCTTTAATATGGTCAAAGAAGCCCTTTTTCTTTGGATTGACTTTCAAATCACCTGCAGCTGCGAATTCTTTAAGCGCTGCTTTTTGGCGGTCGTTCAAGCCTGTCGGTGTTACGACATTAACGGTAACGTATTGGTCACCAACTGCACCGCCACGAAGGCTCGGAGCTCCCTTACCACGTAAACGGAATTTCTTACCAGTCTGAGTTCCCTCTGGAATAACCAATTCAACATCACCATGAACAGTTGGGATATCAACTGTGTCACCAAGAGCTGCTTGGACAAAGTTGAGGTTGAGATTGTAGAAGATAGTCGTTCCTTCACGTTCAAACTTATCGCTGGCTTCCACAGAAACCACTACATACAAGTCACCATAAGGTCCACCGTTAAATCCAGCTTCACCCTGACCAGCTAGGCGAATTTGTTGACCAGTTTCCACACCAGCAGGAATTTTCACATGTACGCTATGCGCTTGTTTTTCATGCCCTGTTCCGTGACATGTTGTACATGGATCTTTGATTTCTTTTCCGCGACCGTGACAGACATCACAGGTTACTTGGCGACGCATCATACCAAGAGGAGTTTGTGTATCGACGTTAATGACACCAGCGCCATGACAGCGTCCACAAGTAACTGGACTTGTTCCTGGCTTAGCACCAGAGCCATTACATGTACTACAGCTTGCTTCACGATTGTACTTAACCTCTTTTTCAGCTCCAAAAATAGCTTCTTCAAAGGTCAAATTCACACGGTATTGGAGGTCATCCCCTTGGCGAGGAGCGTTTGGATTGCGCGAAGCACCGCCTCCGCCGAAGAAACTTGAGAAAATATCCTCAAAACCACCGAAGCCTCCTGCCCCATCGAAACCGCCGAAACCACCAGCTCCACCAAAACCACCGTTGGCTCCAGCCGCACCATATTGGTCATAGGCCGCACGTTTTTGGTCGTCACTCAAAGTCTCATAGGCTTCCTGAACTTCCTTGTACTTTTCCTCAGCACCAGGCTCCTTGTTGATATCTGGGTGATATTTTTTCGAAAGCTTACGATAAGCCTTTTTGATCTCGTCTGCCGAAGCGTTTTTTGACACCCCCAGACGATCATAAAATTCAGTATTGTTCATACAAGATACCAAGACCGTAAAATTCGACTGAAAAATAGGAAATCTGACGCTGGAGCGATGCTCCTAGACAGATTTATCTTTTTTCCGAGAATTTAGGTCGGGTTCAATTCCTTTCTGTTATATTGAATAAGAAATTTGGGAACCCGTGTTCAGTTACGAACACCCTTGTTCCTTTCTATTGATATTTTGAATCAAACCTCGATTTAGGCCGGGTTCAATTCCTTTCTTTTATATTGAGTAAGAAATTTGGGAACCCGTGTTCAATTCCCTGAACACCTTTGTTCCTTTCTATAATTTTCATGTAAATCTTTAGAGACTGTTTTCTATACTTTGCTTTACTTGATTAAACTCTTCATCTGATAGAGTAAATATCAAATCCTCTTCAGCATACTCGTTCTGTTCTTTAAAATAGTTGTCCGTATTCTCTGCCAACCCTAAACCGAAAATCACTTTTCTTGCAAACTCTTGATGTGCAAAACCGATAGCCGTAATGATTTGTTTATCTTGGACAAGAACTTTCGGTTGGAAATTCTCACGTGGAAGAAATTCAAAATAGTCAAAGAAGTTTTGCCAAATTCCACCTGTAAATTTCGTTTCGTTCAACAAGCCTGCTTTCGCCAATAAAAGGGGCGCTGAAGAAATGGCTGCAATTAGGATATCTTGCTCATTAAGGCTTCTCAAAAACGAGATCAATTTCTCATCCTGTAGAGCAGGCCCTATATTTACCATTCCTGGCAAAATCACACAAGAATACTCTTCTATACGTACTTGATCCAATGTTTTTGTAGGTAAACAAGGCAAGCCATCCTCAGAGACCACCATCGAATGATCTGAAGCTACATAATCAATCGTGATGTCAAAAGACAGAGCTAAAGTACTTGTTAAAGAGGCTATCTCATAAAGAGAAAAATTAGGATAAATGACACAAAGTACTTTTTTCATAAGCAACATCCTCTATTTTATCGAAAAACAGAGGCTGGGTTGCAACCTCTGGATTTCTTCTTATCATTACGACGTTCGAGTTTTAAAAATCAAACTAGTAATGCTAAATCGAGCACGCCCTAACCTCTTGGTGAAAAAGACAAATCTTCCTAGAAACTAAAGTTTCTGCATCAGATTTCCTATTTTCACTGTGAGGTTTTAACGGGCTTTGCATCTTACTTCTCCGTAAACTCTCCGTCTACGACGTCATCGCCTGCGTTTCCTGTTGCTTGTGCGCCTTCTGCTCCTGCTTGAGCTTGTTGGGCTGCTGCAGCTTGTTCGTAGAGTTTAACAGCAAGTCCTTGAGCTTTTTCGTTCAATGCTTCAAGTTTTGCTTTCATTTCGTCCAAGTTGTTGTCTTCTTGAGCTTTCTTAAGGTCATCAAGGGCAGCTTGGGCAGCATCACGTTCTGCATCGAAGCCTTTTCCTTCAGTTTCCTTGATTGTCTTTTCAGTCGCAAAGATTGCTTGGTCTACTTCGTTACGAAGGTCTACTTCTTCTTTACGTTTCTTATCTGCTTCAGCGTTTGCTTCTGCATCTTTCATCATGCGGTCAATTTCTTCGTCAGTCAAACCTGAGTTAGATTGGATGACAATAGTTTGTTCTTTTTGAGTTCCAAGGTCTTTGGCCTTAACAGACACGATACCGTTCTTGTCGATGTCAAATGTTACTTCGATTTGAGGAATTCCACGAGGTGCAGCTGGGATATCTGTCAATTGGAAACGTCCAAGAGTCTTGTTATCTGCTGCCATTGGGCGTTCACCTTGAAGAACGTGGATATCAACGGCTGGTTGGTTGTCTGCCGCAGTTGAGAAGACTTGTGATTTAGATGTTGGAATTGTTGTGTTACGGTCGATGAGTTTTGTGAAGACACCACCCATTGTTTCGATACCAAGTGACAATGGTGTTACGTCAAGAAGGACAACGTCTTTAACATCACCAGTGATCACACCACCTTGGATGGCAGCACCCATAGCAACTACTTCATCAGGGTTAACTGATTTGTTTGGTTCTTTACCAGTTTCAGCCTTAACAGCTTCTACAACGGCTGGGATACGAGTTGAACCACCAACAAGGATAACTTCGTCGATTTCTGACAAGCTCAAACCTGCATCTGAAAGGGCTTGACGAACTGGAACTTTTGTACGTTCTACAAGGTCACGAGTCA
>CAUQTL010000013.1:0-27722 GCA_963521035.1 uncultured Streptococcus sp. | reverse complement strand
TCAACGTCGCCTTGCCGTACTCAAGTACAGCCTGCGGCTAGTTTCCTAGTTTGCTTTTTGATTTTCATTGAGTATCAGTTGGCAGAGCAAGGCACTCGTAAAGCCTAGGTCACAGGTTCAAACCCTGCAATCGGCAAAGTGAAGAAACTCAAAGCCTTGCCTCAGGACAGGGCTTTTTTATATGTTAGGAACATGCATTGAAGCTAATTCTAGAGTGTTAAACTAGATGAAAAAAGAAGCAATAAGATGTAATAAGATGTAATAAGATGTAATTCAATCGCAGTTAGTCTAAATGAATGAAAAAGATGGGATAGCCCCTTAGAATCAGATTTTGTAGGTATTTCTTTGATTCCTGTTGTAGGAATTATTGAAAAGATAGTGTAAAAGGAATTTTATAGAAAATTTTTTGCAAACAAAATACTGCTCAAGTACGGTCATTAAAAGCATTAGATTTTTTGGTTAAGTTTTGAGGGTCGGTTCATGACAAGAATTTTTTTACATTCATGATATAATAAGCTTAGATTCCGCTATACAGGAGGAAAGAGATGAAAAAAAATAAATGCTTATTTTTGGTTGTTAGTGTAATGTTAATGCTCTTAACACTTTTTGCTCTAAATGGATGTAGTTTGGGTGGTGAAACAATCCCTAAAAATAGAACAAAAAAACAGTACGAATTTGAAAAAACGTTTGAGCCCATGTTTAAATTTTTAGAGCAAGACAAGAAGGAGTTTAATGGATTAAAGCTTTACAAAAATAGTATTTATATAGAGAGTGGAAACGTAGTAAAGGATTATAAAGTATTCTTAGATACTAGCCAATCTGAAATTAAGGGTGACTATACAATAAAAATTGGGGATAATAAAGAAACAGTTCCTGTTACTTACTCTAATGAGAGATTACAGTACGAATCGAAGTTAGAACCTTTGTTTGACGAAGAAATTCTTAATTTGGTAGTACAAAGAGATTATTTCGCTTCCTTGAATATAAAAGAAACCTTTAAGAGTGCTGAAACTGAATTGAGCGATATTATCTACCAGCCTGAAAATCATTCTGACCTCTATAAATATCTTAAAAATAAGTACGATATGCCAGAAGATACGACCTGTCGAATAATATTAGATTACTCTAGTGGCTCAATTTATGGGATTACAATCCAGTTGAATTCGAAAGATAAGACAGTTCAGTTGGATTTAACAATATTTAAACAATAGGGATGGTAGTTTATGAATGAAATCGAAAAGAGCATAAACGATATCGGAAGTGGCATTGATTCAGGTATTAAATCAATTCAGAAAGTGTTTGGGTGGTAAATGTGGAATTAAAATTTAAAGAAACAAATAAAACATTTCATAAAATTGTAGAATTTAAAGGTGAAAAATATCTTTTGGATATGACTAGCATTAGTCCTAAAACTTATTTCTGGGGTTCTCTTCCTAGTGAAATCACAGCTAAATGCTTAAAGTTAGATAAAAGAGATACGAGATTTGAGAGCTTAGCTCCAACTATGAACAAATCTCTTGGTATTGGAATAGGTGTAGCAATAGGTGGAGCTTGTTATGGGATTGTTACGAATGCTGTTAAGAGTTATGACATTAGCCATAATATTTCTTTTAAATTAGGATTATTTGTCCTCTTTATTGTCATAGCTTATCTTACTTTCAGGTTCATTGCTTTCGTGGCCCGTCATAATCTTCAACAAAAGCTTTCAAGTAAAGAAACGAAGCATCAAATAGTTTTCAAATTAGCAAGACAACAACGTCAGTTGAAACTGTATAAACTTCTGCCTATTCTTTTCGTTATGGTTATAGGATGTTTGGGGTTTTATATATTTACTGATAATGGGACAGAGGCATCTATCCTTATCGTTAACAGTATTTTATTTTTGGGTTTCTTTACGGTTATCTTAGGTATGTTACCACTCCGAGAAAGTTACGAAAAGCAAGAAATTATTTTTGATAGAGTAGAGAGGTTATAAGTTAAAAAGATACATAAATACTATTCTATAACGGATTTTTAATGAGTAACAGGAGACGTTATGTTAAAAATATTAAAAACGAACAAATGGATATTCCTTGCAGTTTCTGTGCCTTTTCTTATTATCATTCTTTCTTATTTGCTTATGGGGCATTCGTTTGGCAACACTGCTAAGTTTATACATGTTCATGAAGATACTATCAAGAGAGAAATTCTTGCAGACATAGATAGTCAAGGACAGTATATAAAGTCTGTGACGCTTTTACCTGGTTCAGCGATGGGGTCTTTTGATAATGGCGGAGATGTAGGCGGAAATTATCATATTTACTTTAGAGCCTATGTTAATAATAATCGCAAGCAGTCAATGAAAGTAGAAATATACTTTCCTGATGCTGGTATACCTCCTTTTACCTTTATAAAACCCAATCCTTATAAATCTCCTGAAACTATGAGGAGATGGTACTTATCAGTAGTAGAGGTATCAAGTGACCCCTCGTGGGATTGGAAGCGAGAGCAAGATAAATTGACTGAAACTATGAATAAACTTGATCGCAAGAGCAAGGATGCCTCCAGGAAAGTTGAAAAAGAAAATATGATTCGTAATCTTAACAGATGGCTACAAGAACATGAGGAAAATTTCAAACTAGCTATCCAAACAGACCTGTATAGAAACGACCCAGAATTGGAACAGAAATTAGGAAAGATTCAAAGTATCAGTGTAAGTAACAATCAAATGTACATGCCTTCGGAAGGTATCGACATTCGTTTTGATGTTCGATTTGAAAAATATCCTGAAGAAGTAGCTACTATAGACGTTCGCTTGCATTCCCAAGGTAAACAAACGGTTTTTGATGATCCCTCAGTAGCTGCAACTATTAGTTTTGAAAATGAACGTTTTGCTATAAAAACGGAGTACGACTCCAAGCTATTTCCAATTTTTAATCAAAGTCGATTTGGTAATAGTAATGGAGAAATATCTTATAAGCTCCCAAAAGACTATGAAAATCAATTTTTAATTCCTTAATTATCAAGCAAGCTATTGTGCTTGCTTTATCTTTCTCAAACACTTCCAGTTGCTTCAACTGATAATAGTAAGTTGAGAGAGCTAAACGTGCTGTTTCAAGAAGTAAATCTAATCGAAATCCTCCTGAAACCATTTCTCTATCTGTTTCTGCCTTCCTCGCCCTAGTGCTTCGTCCCTTTCCTTCAATTCTTTTAACTTTTTTAGGTAGGCCACCTTGGTACGTAAGCATTCATTCTCCTCTTGAAGTTGCTCTAGTTCTGTCATTTTTTCCCAAGGTTTCTTCCGTTTCCTTCCCATTTTAGCTGGTCTCCCTCTTGTTTTTTCAACAATAGTATACCCGTTTTTCTTGTATTGTGCTAGCCAATTTGTCAACAGTGAACGATCGGGTAAAGCATAATCTAAAGCTACACTTTTTTGTGAACAACCTTCAAGCATAACTTTCTTAACTATTTATTGTTTTAATTTCGGGAAATAGTGACGATTCTTCCCCTTTTTTACGATTTCTATTTCATAACGGTCAATTAATTTTAACATATACTTTAGACCAGAAGCATTCACACCAAATCTATTTGAAAGCTGTTTGAATTTTTGGCCTTGCTTTATAAGTTCATAGATTTGAACTTTATCATCATAAGTTAATTTCATAATAAAAACACCCCAAAAGTTAGATTTTTTCTGTCTAATTTTTGGGGTGCAGTTCATTACAGGTGGTTTTCTTTTGCTATTCTCATCTTCTCTTCTTACGGTATCTCTAATATGGTATAATGGAGAAGGACATTCTTTCTGTTTGGCAAAAATTCGAAGACAGCTATTGGAGCTGTCGTTGGGCTCGCTTGGGGAACGCTTAATCTTATCGGTTCTGCGGTTGCACCAGAATTTAAAAAGTCTGTTTATGACGGAGCTAAAAATCTGGCTTATGGTGCTGTGGACGTGGTAGAATCAGGAGTGGAGTCTATCGGAAATGGAATCCACCAGGGCTTGGAGACTGTCAAAAGTGTGGGCAAGAATGTTTCTGATTTTTTCAATGGTGGTCTGAAGGCTGCCTCATCCTTGTTTGGATAATAGGAGAGAATAAATGGATAAGATACAAAAAGATATTAATGATGCACTCGATCCAACTCGAAGATTAAACTTAGTAAAGATAATTTTTGTAGCGCCTTTTTTTTCATTGATGATTATGCTTGGGACATCTTTACCGATAAACCTATTTCGAATGGCTAGTGAAGCTGGACATGAACTAGTTACGCAATTGACATCAGTTGAAAAAGGTCTCATTCCCCCAGATAGTTTCTTTGGTTTTCTATTCTTGTTTTGTTGGTGTTATTTTATTTGTTGTTATATCATTACGAAAAGAAATCGCATTAAAGCCTATTTAATGACTCAGATTTTTCAATTATTTTTGCTCGTAATTTTATATTATAGTTTGTTTATAGCCGCCTTGTATCTAATCCCTCTAGTAGCAGTTCGTATCGTCTACTGGATAGGTTTTGTCTTATCACTGATTTACCTTATCTATATCCTTGTTACTAAGCAACGCGCTAAAAAAGATTTTTTTACTTCTCTAAATATTAAAAAATTTTTGAATGTTATTTTGTTTTTATGGCTATTAATGTCTGGAATCAATCTCTTTACTAATGGTCTTAATAATCTTCTGGCACATTTATTGCTTGCTTTATTGCCAATTTCACCTATTTTATTAGGCCTTTTTCTGGTATCATTTTTCAAGTCCAATTTAGTAACACTAGAGAATCTGAATACAGTCAATAAAAACCAAGAGAAATACCGTGAAGAATATGGCTATACCATTGAAGAATGGTATGGGAAAAAGTCAAAAATCTACAAGGAACATGTTAAGAAGTCTAAAAAGAAATAAAGGTTTATAGACACTATTTCTAGTCTTATGAAGCTAACCACCTGAATTTGTTTCAAGTGGTTAGCCTTTTCTTTTCTTTTCACGGTATCACGCATATGGTATAATGGGACAAAGACATTTTCTTTGTTTTTCTGTTTGGCAACAATTCTAAGACCGATTCGAAGACGGCTGTAGGGAAAATTGGGAAGTCTGTGATCGGTGGTACCATTGATACCATATCTAACGTTGCTCCTCTAGATGGCATGTGGCTAGGAGCTAAGCTAGGGGCGAAAGCTGGACCAAAGGGGTTGATATTTGGAACAGTAGGAGGCCTAGCTTTAGGAACGCTTAATCTTATCGGTTCTGCAGTTGCACCAGAGTTTAAAAAGTCTGTTTATGACGGAGCTAAAAATTTGGCTTATGGTGCTGTGGACGTGGTAGAATCAGGAGTGGAGTATATCGGAAAGGGAATCCACCAGGGCTTGGAGACTGTCAAAAGTGTGGGCAAGAATGTTTCTGATTTTTTCAATGGTGGTCTGAAGGCGGCCTCGTCCTTGTTTGGATAATGGGAGAAAGTAAATGGATAAGATGCAAAAAGATATTAATGAAGCACTAGAAACAGCACGAAGATTAAACTTAGTAAAGGCGTTTTTTGGACTATCTCTATATTCTCTTATGGTTATGATTGGGACATCCTTACCGATAAACCTATTTAGAATGGCTAGTGAAGCTGGACATGAACTATTTACACAGCTGACATCAGTAGAAAATAGCCTGATTCCTCCAGATAGTTTCTTTGGTTTTCTATTCTTGCTTTGTTGCAGTCATTTTACTTGTTTTTATATTATTTCTAGAAGAAATCGCATTAAAGCCTACTTAATGACTCAAATTTTTCAATTATTTTTGCTCGTAATTACATATTATAGTTGGTTTATAGGTGCCTTGTATTTAATCCCTCTAGTAGTAGTTCGTATCGTCTACTGGATTGGATTTGTCTTATCTCTGATTTACCTTATTTATATTCTCGTTACAAAGCAGCGTGCTAGTAAGGATTATTTCTCCTCAGAGTATTATAAAAAGTTTTTAAATGTTATTTTATTCTTATGGTTGTTGATGTATGGCATCAATCTCTTTACCCATGGGCTTAATCATTTCCTAGCGTATCTCTTGCTTGCTTTGTTGCCAATTTCACCTATTTTATTAGGACTATTTTTGGTATCATTTTTCAAGTCCAATGTAGTAACGCTAGAAAACTTGAATGCAGTCAATAAAAATCAAGAGAAATACCGTGAAGAGTATGGATATACCATCGAAGAATGGTATGGAAAGAAGTCAAAAATGTATAAGGAACATGTGAAGAAGTCTAAAAAGAGATAAAGGTTTGTATAATTTTTATTAAAAGGAGAAAATTATGAAAAAAGTTCGAAAAATTCAAATGCTGAAAGAAAGATTCAAAGCAAGTATCATCAACAGTTTCTGTTAAAGATAGCAGCAGTCGGACGAAAAGCGATAAAGATACCAAAGTTAAAGAGGAAGAGATCCAGAAACTCAAGGATCAGCTAGCTAGTTTAGATAGCAAAGTCGCTGAGTCAGAGAAGTTAGTTGACAAGCTAAAAGAAGAAACTGCTCTTCCGAAACTGGCTATTGAATCACTAAGAAATAACGATTTATCTAGTTTGAAAGGTACTTGGCGTACAGCTTCGGGTAATGAATATGTCATTAATGAGTCTGGGGAAGTACGTTCCTCTTGGATATCAAATGGTCAAAAGAATGAATCTATTGTCGAATTGAAAGCATCAGGTGGAAAAAATAGTCAAAATCCAGAAACGGTTTCTATTAGTGCTTGGGTAAAAGATTCTGTCGCAGGCGGATTTGTGGTAGTTGCCGTACCAAGTGGAGTTGTCATGCAACCTGGTGATGATGGAAAACTAACAGAT
Source organism: uncultured Streptococcus sp. (assembly GCA_963521035.1). Lineage (GTDB taxonomy): Bacteria > Bacillota > Bacilli > Lactobacillales > Streptococcaceae > Streptococcus. The sequence goes on along the minus strand of CAUQTL010000013.1, from coordinate 20,935 downwards.
AAAAGCAATCATGACGAGGAGAGACTGTTTGCAGGACAGCAGTATGAAGCGATGTTGTCGAGACCAGAAGATGTTTACTATCGTGTAAAACCAGATACTAGTAAACTTGAGGAAGAGGAGAAGAATTTAGCTCAACTACAGGCTGAACGCGAAGCAATCAAAACTTCTCTAGAATCTAAGGAAAAGAAAAATACTAACTAGAAAAACTAGTTTAGAATCTAACTTTCGATTGTTTTAGTTCAGAAATACTGTTGCAATCACTAGAATGAAGAAGCTGATTAGGGCTTCTTTTTCTTTCATTTTAACTATTGAACCATTTAGACCGAGATAGAGACCAGATAGGCAAAAGCACTTGTTCTTGACACTGACCTCTGCTATAATGATTTTTGTAAGGGACGTGAGATGTCACTATCAGATAACTCAAGTTCATAAAAAAGAAATTGGAGATAAAAAATGAAAAAATTATTAGGGATTATATTTTTAGTAGCAGCAGCGACAGTAGTGTATTTTGGTTCTGTTGGATGGCCAAGTTTAAATGTCAACCTCTGGTCATTGATTCCGGTAGGGCTGTTCCTCTTTTTCACTCTAGAGAATCTTTTGAAAAAAGACTACAAGGCTAGTCTGATGTGTTTGATTATTGCCTTTATTATTGCGAATGCAATTTTGGACCTTTTGCCAATTTCAAGTGGCTTGGTAATTGGAGCGGGCGTACTAGCTTGCATTGGCATTGGATTTATCTTTCCTGATAAAGAAGGAAAATAAGAATTATTGAAAAAAGATATAAAGAAAAACACTTCAATCATTGTATTTTAGCTTGATTGAGGTGTTTTCGATTTAGTTTTTTATTTCTGAGCCATCAATTCAACAATCATCTCGATATACATGACAAGGGTTAATAAGAATCCTGCACGCCAGAAGAATTTGATGAATTTAGGATAGTAAAAGCTGCGTTTTTTCAAAAGGAAGAAAAAAACGAGAATAATGGCTAGGAGTGAGAGGGCTAGGCCTAGTCTAGGGAGGAAATTATGGGTAAAGGTTTTAGCTGTAATAAGGTAATATTCAAATACCAAGACTGGAAAAGCCAAATCCGCAAAGTTTCGTCCTAGTTTTTTTAATCTAAAAAGTTTGGTTATGATAATGCAGACTACTAAGGTCAGTATCAATAATAAAATAGATGCTAATTTCATTAAAATCATACCCATATTGTATCATAAAAAATCGCTAATGGAAACGAGAAACAGAGGAATTTATAGGAAAGTCAGGCTTTTGAGATTGTGAATGTTTTTTGCTATAATGAAAGTTATGAAATCTTATAATACCTTGAATGATTATTATCGAAAACTCTTTGGAGAAAAGACCTTTAAAGTCCCTATTGATGCGGGGTTTGACTGTCCCAATCGTGATGGGACTGTGGCTCATGGAGGTTGTACTTTTTGTACGGTTTCAGGTTCTGGAGATGCTATCGTAGCACCGGACGCGCCTATCCGTGAACAATTTTATAAGGAAATTGACTTTATGCACCGCAAGTGGCCAGATGTGCAGAAGTATCTGGTCTATTTTCAAAATTTTACCAACACCCATGAAAAGGTGGAAGTCATCCGAGAGCGCTATGAGCAGGCTATCAATGAGCCAGGTGTAGTAGGAATCAATATTGGAACGCGCCCAGATTGTTTACCAGACGAAACTATCGAGTATTTGGCTGAGTTATCGGAGCGAATGCATGTGACGGTTGAATTGGGTTTGCAGACCACTTATGAAGCAACCTCTGATCTGATTAACCGTGCCCACTCCTATGAGTTGTACGTGGAAACGGTCAAGCGTTTGAGAAAGTATCCCAAGATTGAGATTGTTTCTCATTTGATCAATGGCTTGCCTGGTGAAACCCATGAGATGATGATTGAAAATGTCCGCCGCTGTATCACGGATAACGATATTCAAGGGATTAAACTGCATTTGCTCCATCTTATGACAAATACTCGTATGCAGCGAGATTACCATGAGGGACGTTTACAATTGATGAGCCAGGACGAATATGTCAAGGTCATCTGTGACCAACTGGAAATCATTCCCAAGCATATTGTCATCCATCGAATTACAGGAGATGCACCTAGAGATATGCTGATTGGGCCTATGTGGAGCCTCAATAAATGGGAAGTTCTAAATAGTATTGAGATGGAGATGCGACGTCGTGGAAGCGTTCAAGGATGCAAGGCTGTAAAACAGGAGTTTGAAAATGAAAAGACCACTTGAAACGGCACATGATTTTTTGGCTGAGGTAGTAACTCAGGACGATATCGTAGTGGATGCGACCATGGGAAATGGTCATGACACGCTTTTCCTAGCCAAGCTAGCCAAGAAAGTTTATGCCTTTGATATTCAGGAGCAAGCCTTGGAAAAGACGCAAGAGCGTTTGACCCAAGCTGGAATAACAAATGCCCAGTTAATCTTGCAAGGTCATGAGACACTGGACCAGTTTGTGACAGAAGCCAAGGCAGGCATTTTCAATCTGGGCTATTTGCCATCAGCCGATAAGTCAGTCATTACCCAACCTCAGACGACTATTGAAGCATTAGAAAAGCTGTGTCATTTGCTTGTCAAAGGGGGACGGATTGCTATTATGATCTACTATGGTCATGAAGGAGGCGACCTTGAGAGGGATGCTGTCTTGGATTTTGTGAGCCAGTTGAACCAACAAGAGTACACAGCTGCCATTTACCGAACTTTAAACCAAGTCAACAACCCACCATTTTTAGTGATGATTGAAAAATTAGAGAGATATAGACATGGATAAACAATACCTACGTGAAAAGCTGGATGCCATGCGCCAGAATTTTGTTGAATCAACCCACCACGAACGAGCGGTGGGAGTGTTAGACCAAGCGCATATGAGCAAAAAAATGCTTAAAATCAAGAAAAAATTAGTTGCTCTTGAAATGGAACGGTGCCAGAGAAAAATTGAGCACAAAGATTGTTCCAAGATTGACCAAAAAATCAAAGAGCAGAAGGAGATATTTGAATCCTGTTGTAAAAAAGATTAAGGAGGACGTGCGTGGAATTACTGATTTACCTCATCCTATTTTTACTAGTCTTGATTGTCTCAAGTACAACCAATAAGCTCCTGCCCTTTTTGCCTCTCCCTTTGGTGCAAATTCTTTTGGGAATTGTGATTGGTCTCTTTTTACCCAATACCGACTTTCACCTCAATACAGAGTTGTTTTTGGCACTGGTTATTGGGCCCTTGCTTTTCCGAGAGTCGGAGGAAGCGGACATTACAGCTATTTTAAAACACTGGCGAATCATTGTTTATCTCATATTTCCAGTGATTTTCATCTCGACCCTGAGTTTGGGTGGCTTGGCCCATCTTCTTTGGCTCAGTCTTCCCTTGGCGGCTTGCTTGGCTGTTGGGGCGGCCCTTGGACCTACGGATTTGGTGGCTTTTGCCTCTCTTTCGGAGCGTTTTAGCTTTCCTAAGCGCGTGTCCAATATTCTTAAGGGTGAAGGACTCTTGAATGATGCTTCTGGCTTGGTTGCCTTCCAGGTAGCTTTGACAGCTTGGACAACTGGAGTCTTTTCCTTTGGGCAAGCTAGTAGTTCGCTCATCTTTTCAATCCTAGGCGGTTTTTTAATTGGATTTTTAACAGCCATGACCAACCGTTTCCTCCATAGCTTCTTGCTAAGTGTGAGAGCAACGGATATTGCTAGTGAGCTCCTTCTGGAATTGAGTTTGCCCTTGGTAACCTTCTTCCTGGCAGAAGAAGTCCACGTTTCAGGGATTATTGCCGTTGTAGTTGCTGGGATTTTAAAGGCAAGCCGTTTTAAGAAAATTACGCTCCTCGAAGCTCAAGTGGATACGGTGACCGAGACGGTCTGGCATACAGTGAAGTTTATGCTCAACGGTTCTGTCTTTGTTGTTTTAGGGATGGAGTTGGAAATGATAGCAGAGCCTATCTTGACCAATCCAATCTATAATCCCTTACTGTTATTGGTATCTCTTATAGCCCTTACCTTTGTCCTCTTTGCTATTCGTTTTGTCATGATTTATGGCTACTATGCCTATAGAACCAGACGTCTCAAGAAAAAGTTAAATAAGTATATGAAGGACATGCTTCTCTTGACCTTCTCAGGTGTTAAGGGAACGGTGTCGATTGCTACGATCCTTCTGATACCAAGTAATCTAGAACAGGAGTATCCTCTCTTGCTTTTCCTTGTCGCAGGTGTGACGCTTGTAAGCTTTTTAACAGGCCTCGTGGTCTTGCCTCATCTTTCTGATGAACAGGAAGAAAGCAAGGACTATCTCATGCATATCGCCATTTTGAATGAAGTAACGGTAGAGTTGGAAAAAGAGTTGGAAGGTACCAGAAATAAACTTCCCCTCTATGCAGCCATTGACAATTATCATGGACGTATTGAAAATCTCATCCTAAGTCAAGAAAATAAGGGGGCTCAAGAAGACTGGGAGGCCTTGAAACTTCTCATACTCAGTATTGAAAGTGATGGTTTAGAACAGGCTTACGAAGAAGGCAAGATGAGTGAGCGTGCTTATCGGGTTTACCAACGTTATTTGAAAAACATGGAACAAAGTATCAATCGCAAGTTTGCTTCACGATTGACCTATTATTTCCTTGTTTCCTTGCGGATTTTACGTTTTCTCCTTCACGAAGTCTTTACCTTTGGCAAGACCTTCCGCAGTTGGAAAAATGAAGAATCACAGAAACTCAGAGCTCTTGACTATGACCAAATTGCAGAGCTCTATCTAGAAAATACAGAGATGATTATCGAAAGTCTGGAGAACCTTAAAGGGGTTTATAAGAGTTCTTTGATTAGCTTCATGCAGGATTCTCGTCTCCGAGAAACAGCTATCATCACCAGTGGTGCCTTTGTCGAACGGGTTATCAATCGCGTCAAGCCCAACAATATCGATGAAATGCTGAGAGGCTATTATCTGGAGCGCAAGTTGATTTTCGAATACGAAGAAAAACGATTGATTACGACCAAGTATGCCAAGAAGTTACGACAAAATGTCAATAACTTAGAGAACTATTCCTTGAAGGAAGCTGCCAATACCCTGCCTTATGATATGATGGAATTGGTAAGAAGAAATTAATCAAGATTGTAAGTGAAGGAGTGTGACATGAAGAAGTGGTGGAAAGAGCTGATAGACAGGCCTTTAGTAAAAGCTTTTTTGCATTATTATCAAGCATCAGATAGTGAGTTGACAAGTGTCGCAGTAGCCTACTACTGGTTGATTTCGATTTTTCCCCTGCTTTTGGTGGTAGTCAATATCCTCCCTTATTTTCAGATTCCAGTTTCCAATTTTTTGAAGGTTGTCAATGAATTTTTGCCAGATACGGTCTATGATGTGGTCGCAAAGATTATTACAGAGGTGCTGACTCAACCTTCAACAGGCTTGTTGAGTTTTGCAGTTTTGTCAGCCCTCTGGACCTTTTCCAAATCCATGAACTTTCTGCAGAAAGCCTTTAATAAAGCCTATGGAGTAGCAAAAAATCGTGGAATGATTTCCCATCAGCTCATGAGTTTGTTTGTCAGTTTCGGATTGCAGATTCTCTTTGCCTTGGCTCTCTTTCTGAGTGTTTTTGGTCGCATGCTCCTCAACCTTATCAAAAGCTACTGGAAATCGGATAGTCCCCTATTTGATTACCTGCAAGATCTAACAGGCCCCTTGGTCTATGCCTTGATTTTTGCCATCTTGGTCATGCTTTATTATTTCCTGCCCAATATTAAGGTTCGACGGATTCGCTATGTATTGCCAGGTAGCACCTTTGTCTTATTGACTCTGATTTTACTACTTAATATCTTTTCAGTCTATGTCAACAACTATGTTAATCACCTCGTGGACGTTCGTTTTTTCAGTTCCGTTGTCGTGGTGGTCATGATGTTCTGGTTTATTCTCATTGCTAAGATTTTGATTGTCGGCGCGGTGATCAATGCCAGTGTGCAGAGCTTGAAAGATCCAAAGTTTGGTATGGAATAATTAGAAAAATCCCTATTAGGTTTCCTAATAGGGATTTTCTTAATAGATAAACATGGCATCGCCAAAACTGAAGAATCGGTAGTGTTCTTGAATGGCATGGTGATAAGCGTCTAAGACTAATTCACGGCCTGCAAATGCAGAAACCAACATAACCAGAGTTGATTTTGGCAGGTGGAAGTTGGTTGAGAAGGCATCCACAACCTTCCATTCATAGCCAGGTTTGATAAAGATATTGGTCCAGCCAGAATCTGCTTGGATTTGCCCATCAAACTTGGAACCAATAGTCTCCAAGGTGCGGATAGAAGTGGTTCCGACAGCGATGACACGGCTTCCATTTTCCTTGACAGATCGAAGAGTGGCAGCCGCTTCCTCAGAAAGTTGGTAGAATTCTGAGTGCATTTCGTGTTCGTCCAGATTGTCAACTGAAACGGGTCTAAAGGTTCCGAGTCCGACATGAAGAGTCAGATAGACTAGATGAACACCCTTAGCTTGGATTTCTGCCAGCAATTCTTTGGTGAAGTGCAATCCAGCAGTTGGTGCAGCAGCAGAGCCACTTTCCTTGGCATAAACAGTTTGATAACGTTCACGGTCATCCAGTTTTTCATGGATATAAGGTGGCAGTGGCATTTCACCCAGACTTTCCAAAACTTCTAGGAAAATTCCTTGGTATTCAAAGCGGACAATGCGGCCCCCGTGAGTCAATTCTTCCGTAACAACAGCTCTGAGACGGCCATCACCAAAGCTAACACGAGTCCCGACCTTGAGGCGTTTGGCAGGTTTAGCCAGAACCTCCCACTCATCGCCACTAATGTTTTTGAGTAGGAGCAGTTCCACATGACCTCCAGTTTCTTCCTTTTGACCATAGAGACGGGCAGGGAGAACGCGGGTATCGTTCATAACGAGGGCATCACCAGGTTCCAGCATATCAATAATAGAGTGGAAGTGTTTATCCTGCATTTCTCCCGTCTCACGGTTGACAACGAGGAGTTTAGAGGCATCCCGTTTTTCGAGAGGCGTTTGGGCAATCAATTCCTCGGGTAAGTGGAAATCAAAATCAGCTGTATTCATATATCTGTTCATTCTTTCTAAGTTCTAATCTTATCCATTATAACATGTTTCAAGTATAGTCGCTCTTTTTTTAGAAATTAAATCGTTTTCACTTGACAAAAATTGGTCTATACCATATAATAAATATAGATTGAAACGGAGGATAAAAAGATGAAAGTTATTAAAGTTGAAAACCAAATCGAAGGTGGAAAAGTTGCTTTTGAGATTTTGAAGGAAAAATTGGCCAACGGCGCTCAAACCCTAGGACTTGCGACAGGAAGTAGCCCACTTGAATTTTACAAGGAAATTGTTGAGAGTGACCTTGATTTTTCAAATCTAACCAGTGTGAACCTTGATGAGTATGTAGGGCTTGATGGAGACAATCCACAGTCTTACCGTTACTTCATGCAAGAAAACTTGTTCAACCAAAAACCATTTAAAGAAAGTTTCTTGCCTCGTGGGGTTAAGGACAATGCTGAAGCTGAAGTTGAACGCTACAACCAAATTTTAGCTGACCATCCAGTTGACCTGCAAATCTTGGGAATCGGTCGCAATGGACATATCGGATTTAATGAACCTGGTACTCCATTTGACAGTCAAACCCACCTTGTAGAGCTTGATAAGTCTACTATTGAAGCAAATGCTCGCTTCTTTGACAAGATTGAGGATGTTCCAACCCAAGCCATTTCAATGGGGATTAAAAATATCTTGGATGCCAAGTCAATCCTTCTCTTTGCTTATGGTGAATCAAAAGCAGAAGCCATTGCCGGAACAGTGTCTGGACCAGTGACTGAGAGTATACCAGCAAGTAGCCTCCAAAATCACCCTGATGTGACTATTATCGCAGATGCTGAAGCGCTTAGCTTGTTAGAAAAATAAAAAAATGAACTCTTTCAGTTTCTCTATTTAATTGATGCTTTCAAGACTTGAATAAATGGCAAAAAAATCAAAATTAAACCGGATTTTTTCTTGACAATTATTCCTTTTACGTGTAAAATAGAATAGATCTTGAACTTGAAGGGAGTGAAAAAAATGTCTAAAACAGTAGTACGTAAGAATGAATCTCTTGACGACGCACTTCGTCGTTTCAAACGTGCGGTTACTAAAGCTGGTACTCTTCAAGAAACACGCAAACGTGAATTCTATGAAAAACCTTCTGTAAAACGTAAACGTAAATCAGAAGCAGCTCGTAAACGTAAAAAATTCTAATTAGAAATGAAAGGCTAGAGAAATCTAGTCTTTTTTCTTTTAATACTCTTCGAAAATCTCTTCAAACTACGTCAACGTCGCCTTGGATTATATATGTGACTGACTTCGTCAGTCTTATCTACAACCTCAAAGCAGTGTTTTGAGCAACCTGCGGCTAGTTTCCTAGTTTGCTCTTTGATTTTCATTGAGTATAAATAAATACTCCAAAGCCTGCAAAAATCTGAAATATCCTCCTACAATTTGATATAATAGAGAGAAGAACTCATTTGAAGGAGGAAATGATGTCGGTTTTAGTAAAAGAAGTGATTGAAAAGCTCAGATTAGACATTGTCTATGGCGAACCAGAATTACTTGAAAAGGAAATTAATACCGCGGATATTACGCGACCTGGTCTTGAAATGACAGGCTATTTTGACTACTACACTCCAGAGCGAATCCAACTCTTGGGAATGAAGGAGTGGTCCTACCTCGTTTCGATGTCCTCTCACAACCGTTACCAAGTCTTGAAAAAAATGTTTCTACCTGAGACACCTGCGGTCATTGTTGCTCGTGGTTTGGTGGTTCCAGAGGAGATGTTAAAGGCAGCCAGAGAATGTAAGATTGCCATTTTAACTAGTCGTACGGCTACTAGTCGTTTGTCTGGAGAGTTATCTAGCTATCTGGATTCTCGTTTGGCAGAACGGACCAGTGTGCACGGTGTCTTGATGGATATCTATGGAATGGGCGTCTTGATTCAGGGCGATAGTGGAATCGGTAAGAGTGAGACAGGTCTAGAGCTTGTCAAACGTGGTCACCGCTTGGTAGCTGATGACCGGGTCGATATCTTTGCAAAGGACGAGATTACTCTTTGGGGTGAACCGGCTGAAATCTTGAGACACCTGATTGAAATTCGTGGGGTTGGGATTATCGATGTCATGAGCCTCTACGGTGCGAGTGCTGTCAAGGATTCTTCACAAGTCCAGCTGGCTGTTTACTTGGAAAACTATGATACACATAAGACTTTTGATCGTCTTGGAAACAATGCAGAGGAAATAGAAATTTCTGGCGTAGCCATTCCTCGTATTCGTATTCCAGTTAAAACAGGTCGTAATATCTCTGTTGTGATTGAGGCTGCTGCCATGAATTATCGTGCCAAGGAAATGGGCTTTGATGCGACTCGTTTGTTCGAAGAACGCTTGACCAATCTTATTGCTCAAAACGAGGTGCCTAATGCTTGATCCAATTGCTATTCATCTAGGCCCTCTAGCCATTCGTTGGTATGCCTTGTGTATTGTGACAGGCTTGATTCTTGCGGTTTATTTGACCATGAAAGAAGCACCTAGAAAGAAGATCATACCAGACGATATTTTAGATTTCATCCTGATAGCTTTTCCTTTGGCTATTTTAGGAGCACGTCTCTATTATGTTATTTTCCGTTTTGATTACTATAGTCAGAACTTGGGAGAAATTTTTGCCATTTGGAATGGTGGTTTGGCTATTTACGGTGGTTTGATAACTGGGGCTATTGTACTCTATATCTTTGCTGATCGTAAACTCATCAATACTTGGGATTTCCTAGATATTGCAGCGCCTAGCGTCATGATTGCCCAAAGTTTGGGTCGCTGGGGCAATTTCTTTAACCAAGAAGCCTATGGTGCAGCAGTGGATAATCTGGATTATCTACCTGGCTTTATTCGTGACCAGATGTATATTGAGGGGAGCTATCGTCAGCCAACCTTCCTTTATGAGTCTCTATGGAATCTTCTTGGATTTGCCTTGATTCTGATTTTTAGAAGAAAATGGAAGAGCCTTAGACGAGGTCATATCACTGCCTTTTACTTGATTTGGTATGGTTTCGGTCGTATGGTCATCGAAGGTATGCGGACAGATAGTCTCATGTTCTTTGGTCTTCGAGTGTCTCAATGGCTATCAGTTGTCCTTATCGGTCTTGGTATTTTTATCATTCTATATCAAAATCGAAAGAAGGCCCCTTACTATATTTCAGAGGAGGAAAACTAAATGTTAGAAGTTGCATATATTCTTGTAGCCCTTGCTTTGATTGTATTTTTAGTGTATTTAATCATTACTGTACAAAAGCTTGGACGTGTTATCGATGAAACAGAGAAGACGATTAAAACCTTGACTTCAGATGTGGATGTGACCTTGCATCATACCAATGAATTGCTGGCTAAGGTCAATGTCTTGGCAGATGATATCAATGTCAAGGTGGCAACGATTGATCCACTCTTTAGTGCAGTGGCAGATTTATCTCTATCTGTTTCAGACCTCAATGACCATGCGCGTGTCTTGAGCAAGAAAGCTTCTTCAGCTGGTTCAAAAACACTTAAGACTGGTGCAAGTTTATCAGCTCTTCGTGTAGCAAGTAAATTTTTCAAAAAATAAAAAAGGAGAATTCTTATGGGTAAACTATCCTCAATCCTTTTAGGAACCGTTTCAGGTGCAGCTCTCGCCTTGTTTTTAACAAGCGACAAGGGCAAACAAGTTTGCAGTCAGGCTCAAGATTTTCTAGATGATTTGAGAGAAGATCCTGAGTATGCCAAGGAGCAGGTCTGTGGAAAACTGACAGAAGTCAAGGAGCAGGCTACAGATTTTGTTCTTAAAACCAAAGAACAGGTTGAGTCAGGTGAAATCACTGTGGACAGTGTACTTGCTCAAGCCAAATCATGTGCTCGTCAAGCGACAGAAGCATCAAAAAAGCAATTCAATAATCTCAAGGAACAATGGCAAGAAAAAGCCGAAACTCTTGATGAATCAGAAGAGATTGTTATTGACATAACAGAAGAATAAACCATCACCATCTCTGGACGGACTATGTTTCTGGGGATGGTGATTTTTTTCTCGTAGCCTGTCTTTGTGGTATAATAATTACTATGCAGAAGAAACCAACGTCAGCCTATGTGCACATCCCGTTTTGTACCCAGATTTGTTATTATTGTGACTTTTCAAAGGTCTTTATAAAAAATCAGCCGGTAGATAGTTATTTGGAACATCTGTTAGAAGAGTTTCAATCTTATGATATTCAAAAGTTGCGAACCCTCTACATCGGTGGTGGCACACCGACAGCTTTGTCAGCTTCTCAACTGGAGGTGTTATTGAAGGGCTTGACTAAAAACTTGGACTTGTCTGCCTTAGAAGAGTTGACCATTGAAGCTAATCCAGGCGACTTGGATGCAGATAAGATAGCTGTTTTGGAAAACTCGGCTGTCAATCGTGTTTCGCTAGGTGTGCAGACCTTTGATGATAAGATGCTGAAAAAGATTGGACGCAGTCATTTGGAGAAGGATATTTATGAAAATATCGACCGTCTGAAACTGGCTGGTTTTGACAATATCTCCATCGATTTGATTTATGCACTGCCTGGTCAAACTATGGAGCAGGTCAAGGAAAATGTGGCTAAGGCCATTGGACTTGATATTCCCCATATGAGTTTGTATAGCTTGATTTTGGAAAATCATACGGTCTTTATGAACCGTATGCGACGAGGAAAATTGCCTCTGCCTAAGGAGGAGCTGGAAGCGGAGATGTTTGAGTACATCATTGCAGAGCTGGAGCGAGCTGGTTTTGAGCATTATGAGATTTCCAATTTTTCCAAACCCGGTTTTGAAAGTCGCCACAATCTCATGTACTGGGACAATGCCGAATACTATGGCATCGGTGCTGGGGCATCTGGTTATGTCAATGGTGTTCGCTATAAAAACCATGGTCCCATTCGTCATTATCTCAGTGCGGTTGAGGAAGGCAATGCTCGGATCACAGAAGAGCAGCTGAGTCAAAAAGAGCAAATGGAAGAAGAAATGTTCCTAGGACTCCGCAAGAAATCCGGGGTTTCCATGAGCAGATTTGAGGAAAAATTTGGCCGGTCTTTTGAGGGACTTTATGGCGAAATTGTCAGAGACTTGGTTCAACAAGGTCTCATGCAGATTGAGGGTGACCGCGTGCGCATGACAAAGAGAGGACTCTTTTTGGGAGACACTGTAGCAGAACGATTTATTTTGGAGTAGGATTATGGGCTTAACTTATCAAATGAAAATGAAGATTCCTTTTGATATGGCTGACATGAACGGTCATATCAAACTTCCAGACGTGATTTTGCTGTCCCTGCAAGTTTCAGGGATGCAGTCGATTGAACTGGGAGTTAGTGATAAGTCTATTTTGGAGGACTATAATCTGGTCTGGATTATCACAGACTATGATATTGAGGTGCCTCGTTTGCCTCGTTTTGCGGAAGAAATTACCATCGAAACGGAAGCCCTGAGCTATAATCGACTCTTTTGCTACCGTCGCTTTACCATTTATGATGAAGCAGGGGAGGAGCTCATCCACATGATGGCGACCTTTGTTCTCATGGATCGAGACAGTCGAAAAGTCCATGCTGTCGAACCTGAGATTGTGGCTCCTTACCAGTCTGATTTTGATAAAAAACTTATCCGCGGACCAAAGTATGAGTCCTTGGAAGAGCCAATCAGCAAAGATTACCATGTCCGTTTTTACGACTTGGATATGAATGGTCATGTCAATAACAGTAAATACTTGGACTGGATTTTTGAGGTCATGGGAGCGGAATTTTTGACCCAATATATTCCCAAGAAAATCAACATCAAGTATGTCAAGGAAGTGCGACCAGGTGGGGTGATTACATCGGCTGTTGAACGGACTGGACTGGAAAGCAAGCATGAAATTACAAGTGACGGAGCTACCAATGCCCAAGCTATCATCACATGGCAAGAAATAAAAAAAGATTAGGAAGAAAGTATGAAATATAAAGGCTATTTAATTGATTTAGACGGTACTATTTATAAGGGGAAAGACCGAATTCCGGCTGGAGAGGCTTTTGTTCATGAATTGCAAAAGCGGGATATTCCCTATCTCTTTGTGACCAACAATACAACTCGCACTCCAGAGAGTGTTCAGGAGATGTTGGCTCAGAATTTTAATATCGATACGCCCCTGTCGACTGTCTACACAGCGACTTTGGCGACTATCGACTATATGAACGACTTGGGTCTTGAAAAGACCGTCTACGTCATCGGAGAAGCAGGCCTCAAGGAAGCCATCAAGGCGGCTGGTTATGTCGAAGACAAGGAAAATCCAGCCTATGTGGTAGTAGGTTTGGATTGGCAAGTCGACTATGAAAAATTTGCCACAGCAACTCTGGCTATCCAAAAGGGTGCCCACTTTATCGGAACCAACCCTGACCTCAACATTCCGACAGAACGAGGACTTTTGCCAGGTGCTGGTTCACTGATTACGCTGCTTGAAGTAGCAACACGAGTGAAGCCTGTTTATATCGGAAAACCCAATGCCATCATTATGGACAAGGCGGTTGAGCACTTAGGTTTGGAACGTGAAGAATTAATCATGGTTGGGGACAATTATTTGACTGATATCCGAGCTGGGATTGACAATGGCATTCCAACGCTCTTGGTGACGACTGGTTTTACCAAGGCAGAAGAAGTAGCTGGCCTGCCAATCGCACCGACTCATGTGGTTTCTAGCCTAGCGGAGTGGAACTTTGATGAAAACTAAACTGACCTTTTGGAGCTCTATGCTCTTTCTCCTCTCTCTTTCTATCCTTCTGACCATTTATCTGGCTTGGATTTTTTATCCGCTGGAAATTCAGTGGCTGAACTTGACGGATCGAGTTTATCTAAAACTAGAAACCATTCAGTACAACTTTCATATCTTGATGAATTACCTGACCAATCCTTTTAGTCAGGTCCTAGAGATGCCAGATTTTCGTTCGTCAGCAGCTGGTCTGCACCACTTTGAGGTGGTCAAGAACCTCTTTCACTTGGTTCAGCTAGTAGCTCTAGTGACACTGCCAAGTTTCTATTTCTTTGTCAAAGGGATTGTGAAAAAGGGCTTTTTGTCTCTATTTAGTAAGGGGCTTCTGGCTCTAGTAGTCTTGCCTTTGCTGATTGGACTTGGGGGAGTTTTGATTGGTTTTGACCAATTCTTTACTCTTTTCCATCAAATTCTCTTTGTGGGAGATGATACCTGGCTTTTTGATCCAGCCAAGGATCCAGTGATTCTGATTTTGCCAGAGACCTTTTTCCTCCATGCCTTCCTCCTCTTTTTCGCCCTCTATGAGAGCTTCTTTGGTTTTCTATACCTGAAAAGTTGTAGGAAATAATACTAAGATGTTCTTATTTTGAATAAATAAGTTAGGTATGTGATTCGAAACTATTGTCAAGAGTGAATTAACTAAATCTACCTTACCTCAATCGTTCGCAAACAGTCTATTTTTCTTGAAAAAATAGGCTTTTTTTCTAAAAATCTCTAGTCAAGCGCTTTATTTTTTTGTATAATAGAATTAGCAAAGTATAGATAAGAAGAGAAAAGCATGATTACACTATTTCTATCACCGAGCTGTACTTCATGTCGTAAGGCAAAGGCCTGGTTAGAAAAACATAAGGTGCCCTTTGAGGAACACAATATTATGACCAGTCCTTTAACAAGAAAAGAATTGCAACACATCCTTTCCTTGACCGAAAATGGTACTGATGACATCATTTCAACTCGTTCAAAAATTTTTCAAAAATTGAATATTGATGTAGAGAGTATCTCGGTATCGGAATTGCTTCATTTAATTGAGCAGTATCCAAGTCTTTTGCGTCGTCCAATTATTATTGATGCCAAACGTATGCAAATTGGTTTTAATGAAGATGAGATTCGTGCTTTTCTCCCTCGTAGTTACCGTAAGCAAGAACTAAAAGAAGCAAGAATGAGAGCTGGTATTAGTTAATGAACAAACAGTATAGTTACCCACTAGATTTGTCGTGGAGCACTGAAGAACTTGCTTCAGTGCTTTCTTTTTTTAATGATGTTGAAGCTGCCTATGAGGGCAAGGTAGAGGCTAAAAAGTTACTGGACTCCTATAAGAGATTCAAAGCGGTCGTGCCAAGCAAGAGCGAAGAGAAACGTTTGGGACGAGAATTTGAAACAGTGAGTGGCTATTCGCTTTACCGAGCAGTTCAGACTGCCAAGGAAAAAGTGGAAGGGAAGATTTCTCTTGGAAAGTAAATTTGAATTTGCCAAAGAGCTTGTTAAGAGAGCGGGCCAGTACATCCTTGACCATATGCAGGAAGACTTGCGTGTTGAAACCAAGTCCTCTCCAACAGATTTGGTGACCAAACTGGACAAGGAAGTTCAGGAACTCTTGGTTGGTGAGATTTTGTCCCGTTATCCTGAGGATAAGATTTGCGCTGAAGAAGGTTGTCTGCGAGCCTCGGTTCAAGAGGGAAAGGTTTGGGTCATTGATCCCATTGATGGGACCAATAATTTTGTCGCCCAGCAGGAAGATTTTGCTGTCATGATGGCTTATTTTGAAAATGGTCAAGGCCAGTTTGGTCTGATTTATGATGTGGTCAAAGGGGATTGTTACCACGGTGGTGGAGCCTTTCCAGTTTGTCTAAATGAAAAGCCTCTAGCTCCCTTTAAAGCAAAACCACTTGGAGATTTTCTGATTGCAGGGAATAGTGGTATGCTGGAAACCAATGAATGGGGTCTGGCTGATTTGGGTCGAGCGGTCCTCGGTGTACGTGTCTATGGGAGTGCGGCCATTAGTTTTGCCAAGATTTTGTCAGGGCATTTGTTGACCTATGTCACTTATCTGCAACCATGGGATTATGCTGCTGCTAGTATTTTAGGGGAAAGTCTGGGCTATCGGGTGGTGACCCTATCTGGTGAAACTCCTAATTTTCAAACCAGACAGCCGGTCATGATGTTACCTCTTGAGATGCAGGAGGAAATTCAGTCCTATATTTACGAAAGGAAAAGAACTTAAATGCAATTTCCAGAAGGATTTGTTGAAAAATATGAAGAGATACTAGGAGATGAGGCAAGAGATTTTCTTGCCTCTTTTGAGGAGGAAGCGGTTTCTGCCTTTCGGGTCAATCCTTTAAAAGAAGCGCCAGTTTCCTTTCCTGATGCCATTCCTCAAACACCTTGGGGCCACTATGGTAAGGTTTCAGGGAAATCGTCTGAACATGCTACTGGTTTGGTTTATTCGCAAGAACCTGCTGCCCAGATGGTTGCTCAGGTAGCCCAGCCCAGTCCTGGTATGAAAGTCTTGGATTTGGCCGCTGCACCGGGTGGAAAATCAACTCAGCTGGCAGCCTATCTAGCAGGGGAGGGTCTCCTTGTTTCCAATGAAATTTCAAGCAAACGGGCTAAGATTTTAGTAGAAAACATGGAGCGCTTTGGAGCGACAAATGTCGTGGTGACCAATGAATCTGCTGACCGCTTGGCCAAGGTTTTTAAGGGCTATTTTGACCTCATTGTCCTTGATGCCCCTTGCTCTGGTGAAGGAATGTTTCGTAAGCAACCAGATGCTATGGACTATTGGAGCTTAGATTATCCGAGTCAATGTGCTAGCTTGCAAAGAGAAATTCTAGAAGATGCAGTAACCATGCTAGCTGATGGTGGTCGTCTGGTTTATTCAACCTGTACTTGGGCACCAGAGGAAAATGAAGAGATTGTCAATTGGCTGCTGGAAGAGTATGATTTTGATTTGCTGCCAGTAGAGCATATCAATGGAATGGTAGCTGGAATTGACCTGCCAAAAGCGGCTCGGATGTATCCTCATCATTTTAAGGGAGAAGGTCAGTTTGTAGCCCATCTACAGTTTAAGGGTGACAATCCCGCACCTAAATTTAAAGCAAGTAAGAGCAATCTCAGCCGTGAGCAAGTTGCCTTGTGGCAGGAATTTGCCCAAAATCACTTGAAGGTTAATCTACCGGGTATCTTGCAGACGTTTGGAGATCAGCTTTATCTCTTGCCAGAACTTTTGCCAGATCTAGGGAAGCTGAAGATTGCTCGCAATGGTCTGCATCTGGGTACTTTTAAGAAGAAACGTTTTGAGCCTAGTTTTGCTCTTGGTCTAGCCTTGAAACCGAGTCAGGTCAAGCAGTCGGTTGAAATTGATCAAGAGGAATTTGTAAAGTATGTGGCTGGAGAAACCGTTCAGCTGGCGGAAAGTCTGCCAAATGGTTGGTACCAAGTTTTGGTTCAAGGAAATGGTTTGGGCTTTGGAAAGGTGACTGGAAATGTTTTGAAAAACTATTTTCCAAAAGGTCTCAGATTCAAGTGAAAATGCTAGTCAAAGTAGCTTGTCTATGTTATAGTGGAAGTATGGATTTTTTTTCAAATTGTCTTTCATTTTAAGTCAAAATTGGTGGAGACGGCAACTGAGCAAATTTCTAGTAAAATTAAGCTATCAACTTCAGTTTGCTCTCAATTTTAAAAAAGAAAAACATAAATAAATAGTTGAAAAAATTCACAGCATTCACCATTATTTTCAAGGAGAAAAACAGTGAAAAAAAGGAAAAAACTCGCTCTATCCCTTGCGGCTCTTTTGCTAGCAGGTTCTTTGGCGGGATGTGCTAGCTGGATTGATCGTGGGGAATCCATGACAGCTGTTGGCTCAACGGCTCTTCAGCCTTTGGTCGAAGCAGCAGCAGATGAATTTGGCTCTATGCACGTTGGAAAAACAGTCAACGTCCAAGGTGGAGGATCTGGTACAGGTTTGTCTCAGGTTCAGTCTGGAGCCGTTGATGTAGGAAATTCAGACGTATTTGCCGAGGAAAAAGACGGTATCAACGCATCCGCTCTAGTGGACCATAAGGTTGCTGTAGCGGGCTTGGCAGTCATTGTAAACAAGGAAGTTGATGTTGAAAATCTGACAACTGAACAACTCCGTAGCATCTTCACAGGTCAAGTGACCAACTGGAAAGAAGTCGGTGGGAAAGACCTAGCCATTTCCATTATCAATCGTGCGGCAAGTTCGGGTTCACGTGCAACCTTTGATAGTGTTGTCATGGATGGTCAATCTGCCGTGCAGAGTCAAGAACAGGATTCAAATGGGATGGTCAAAAACATTGTTTCCCAGACACCAGGAGCCATTTCTTACCTAGCCTTTGCCTATGTGGATGACTCGGTTAAACGCATGAAGTTGAATGGCTATGAGCCGATTGCAGAAAATGTTACAAGCAATAACTGGCCTTTGTGGTCTTATGAACACATGTACACCCTAGGTCAACCGAACGAATTGGTGGCAGAGTTTCTCAACTTTGTCCTCTCAGATGAAGCGCAAAGTGGAATCGTTAAGGGGATGGGCTATATTTCTGTCAAGGAAATGAAGGTTGAAAAAGATGCTGTAGGAACGGTGACAGCACTAGAAGGGAGTCACTAATGAATCAAGAAGAATTAGCTAAAAAATTACTTTCTCCCTCAAAGAACTCTCGTCTAGAGAAATTAGGGAAAGGCTTGACCTTTGCCTGTCTGTCTTTGATTGTTATCATTGTGGCCATGATTTTGATTTTCGTAGCCCAAAAAGGTTTGTCGACCTTCTTTGTCAATGGGGTTAATATCTTTGATTTCCTCTTTGGCCAAACTTGGAATCCTTCAGGTAAACAATTTGGTGCCCTTCCCATGATTTTGGGTTCCTTTATTGTCACAATCCTATCGGCTCTTATCGCAACTCCTTTTGCCATTGGTGCGGCAGTTTTTATGACCGAGGTTTCACCAAAAGGTGCTAGAATCTTGCAACCAGCCATTGAATTGCTGGTCGGGATTCCTTCAGTCGTGTATGGATTTATCGGTTTGCAGGTCGTAGTTCCCTTTGTCCGCAGTGTATTTGGTGGAACTGGTTTTGGAATCTTGTCAGGGATTTTCGTTCTCTTTGTCATGATCTTACCGACGGTAACCTTTATGACAACCGATAGCTTGCGTGCGGTGCCTCGTCACTACCGCGAAGCTAGTTTGGCTATGGGAGCCACTCGTTGGCAAACCATCTGGCGCGTGACCTTGAAGGCAGCGCGTTCAGGGATTTTCACAGCAGTGGTCTTTGGGATGGCGCGTGCCTTTGGAGAGGCTTTGGCCATTCAGATGGTGGTCGGAAACTCAGCCGTTGTCCCAACTTCATTAACAACACCTGCTGCGACCTTGACCTCTGTCTTGACCATGGGTATTGGAAATACCGTTATGGGAACAGTTGATAATAACGTTCTCTGGTCACTGGCCTTGGTATTGCTCTTGATGAGTTTGGCCTTCAACAGTGTGATTAAATTGATTACGAAAGAAAGAGGAAAGAAAAACTATGCACGCTAAGAAATTAGATAAAATTGCAACAGCTGTCCTCTACTCAATTGCAGGAATTATCGTTGCCATCTTGGCATCCTTGATTCTTTATATCTTGGTTCGTGGTTTGCCCCACATCTCTTGGTCTTTCTTGACTGGCAAATCCTCTTCTTACCAAGCAGGCGGAGGGATTGGAATTCAGCTCTATAATTCCTTCTTCCTTCTGGTTATTACCTTGATTATCTCTGTTCCCTTGTCTATGGGGGCTGGGATTTTCCTAGCTGAATATGCCAAAAAAGGTCCGGTGACCAACTTTGTCAGAACCTGTATTGAAATCTTGTCTTCATTGCCATCAGTGGTTGTAGGTCTCTTTGGTTACTTGATCTTTGTAGTTCAGTTTGAGTATGGATTTTCAATCATTTCAGGTGCCTTGGCCTTGACGGTCTTTAACCTTCCTCAGATGACTCGTAATGTTGAGGACAGTTTGAAACACGTTCACCATACGCAACGTGAGGCTGGTCTGGCCCTTGGGATTTCTCGTTGGGAGACTGTGGTCCATGTGGTCATTCCAGAAGCCCTACCAGGTATTGTAACGGGGGTTGTCTTGGCCTCTGGCCGTATCTTTGGAGAGGCGGCTGCTCTCATCTATACAGCAGGACAATCTGCTCCAGCTCTGGACTGGTCTAACTGGAATATTCTCAGTGTGACCAGCCCAATCTCTATCTTCCGTCAAGCAGAAACCTTGGCTGTCCATATCTGGAAAGTCAATAGTGAAGGAACCATTCCAGATGGAACTATCGTATCAGCAGGTTCTGCGGCAGTCCTCCTCATCTTTATCCTCATCTTTAACTTTGGAGCCCGCAAACTCGGAAGCTACCTACATAAGAAATTAACTGCTGCCTAAAGGAGAAGCCATGTCAAAATATAATTGGGATGAAAAGCATATCATCACCTTTCCTGAAGAGAAAGTGGCCCTCTCTACTAAGGATTTACATGTTTACTACGGTAAAAATGAATCCATCAAGGGCATCGATATGCAATTTGAAAAAAATAAAATTACAGCCTTAATTGGCCCTTCTGGTTCAGGGAAATCAACCTATCTCCGCAGTCTCAACCGTATGAATGATACCATTGATATTGCTAAGGTCACAGGTCAAATTCTCTATCAAGGGATTGACGTCAACCGTCCAGAAATCAATGTCTATGAGATGCGCAAGCATATTGGAATGGTTTTTCAACGCCCCAATCCCTTTGCCAAGTCAATTTACCGTAATATTACCTTTGCGCATGAACGTGCTGGAGTTAAGGATAAGCAAGTCCTAGATGAAATTGTGGAAACATCTCTCCGTCAAGCTGCCCTTTGGGACCAGGTCAAAGATGATTTGCACAAGTCAGCCTTGACCTTATCAGGTGGTCAGCAGCAACGTCTCTGTATCGCCCGTGCTATCTCTGTTAAACCAGATATCCTCTTAATGGATGAACCGGCGTCAGCTTTGGATCCGATTGCGACAGCCCAGCTGGAAGAAACTATGCTGGAATTGAAGAAGGATTTCACCATCATCATCGTGACCCACAGTATGCAGCAGGCTGCGCGTGCTAGTGACTACA
>CAUQTL010000012.1:0-27808 GCA_963521035.1 uncultured Streptococcus sp. | reverse complement strand
TTCAGTTGGGTCAGCAGGGCTTTGCCTTTATCATCAATGAAAACCATGAATTTGTTTATCATCCTCAACATACAGTTTATAGTTCGTCTAGCGAAATGGAGGCCATGAACCCCTATATTGAGACAGGGCAGGGTTATACTCCAGACCACCAATCCTATGTCAGTCAAGAAAAGATTGCTGGAACTGATTGGACGGTTCTGGGTGTGTCTTCGTTGGAGAAGTTAGATCAGGTTCGGAGTCAACTCATGTGGACCTTGCTTGGGGCTAGTGTCACATCTCTTCTTGCCTGTCTCTGCTTGGTGTGGTTCAGTCTCAAACGTTGGATTGCTCCCTTGAAGGATTTGAGAGAAACTATGCTGGAGATTGCTTCTGGTAATCAGAATCTTCGTGCCAAGGAAACTGGTGCCCATGAACTGAGAGAAGTGACTCGCCAGTTCAATGCTATGTTGGATCAGATTGATCAGTTGATGGCAGCTATTCGCAGGCAGGAAGAAACAACCCGTCAGTATGAACTTCAAGCCTTGTCGAGCCAGATTAATCCGCATTTCCTCTATAATACCTTGGACACCATCATCTGGATGGCAGAATTTCAGGACAGTCAGAGAGTGGTTCAAGTGACCAAGTCCTTGGCTACCTACTTCCGCTTGGCGCTCAATAAAGGCAAGGATTTGATTTGCCTGTATGACGAAATCAACCATGTCCGCCAGTATCTCTTTATCCAGAAACAACGCTATGGAGATAAACTGGAATACGAAATTAATGAAAATCCTGCCTTTGATAATCTAGTCTTGCCCAAGCTGGTGTTGCAACCTCTAGTAGAAAATGCTCTTTACCATGGCATCAAGGAGAAAGAAGGTCAGGGTCATATTAGAGTCTCTGTCCAGAAACAGGATTCAGGATTGGTCATCCGCATTGAGGATGATGGAGTTGGTTTCCAAGCTACTGGCGATAGTAGTCAAAGTCAACTCAAACGTGGGGGAGTTGGTCTTCAAAATGTTGATCAACGGCTCAAACTTCACTTTGGAGAACATTACCAGATGAAGATCGATTCTATTCCCTCAAAAGGTACGACAGTAGAAATATACATAAATAGAATAGAAATTACCTAACTCCCAGTTCATTCTGGGAGTTTTATGCGTAATTGGGCAAGCTTTCTAGGTTGTCTATCTTGCTAAAACGTAGAAAAAACGATATGATAGATAATGACAAAAGAGGTATCAAGTATGAAGGAAAAAGACATTCAAAGAGAAACAAGCCAGATTGTAAAAGATGTATTAGAAAAGGCCAATTTGAAGCAAGGATCTATCTTTGTTTTGGGCCTTTCTTCTAGTGAAGTAATAGGTGGTCAGATTGGCAAGGAATCCAGCCAAGAAATTGGGGAAATCATCGTGAAGACCATCCTAGATATCCTAGAGGAAAAAGGAATTCATCTAGCTGTTCAAGGTTGTGAACATGTCAACCGAGCCCTCGTCGTTGAACGTCAGGTGGCAGAGCAGTTTGGTCTGGAAATGGTCAGTGTCCTTCCTACCCTTCATGCAGGAGGTTCAGGTCAGTTGGCAGCCTTCAAGTTTATGCAAGATCCAGTCGAGGTTGAATTTATCAAGGCTCATGCTGGATTGGATATCGGAGACACTGCAATTGGCATGCATGTCAAGCATGTTCAGGTTCCGATTCGCCCTCTTTTGAGAGAAATTGGGCATGCCCATGTAACGGCTCTTGCTAGCCGTCCAAAATTAATTGGAGGTGCGCGTGCGCAGTATCCACAAGATTCTATCAGAAAGTCGTGAGAATGAGAAAAACAAAACAACAACTAGAAAAAATCACCAAATATTCGATTCGTAAGCTAACTGTTGGGGTAGGTCCTGTAGCAATCGGGGCCTTCCTTTTTGGTGCTAGTACCCTTTCAGTAGATAAGGTGCATGCCAATGAAGTCAGTGGTGCTCATAGCGTTCATTACCGTTATTTGGCGGAGCAGGAATTGACCGAGTCTGAAAAAGCTCTGATTCATCATGAGGTTCCTACAGAATTTCAAGATGATGATATTCTCTATGTAGTTTATCGCAAGAAGGCAACTAACAGTCAACAACTTCCTTACACAGGAAGTAAAGAACTAGCCTTGGCTGGCCTTGGCTTGGCAACGGCATCGCTAGCAGTATTTTTGGTGTCCAAAAAAGGTCGCAAAGAGGTTCTAGGTGTTCTCTTGATTGGTTCTCTAGGAGCTAGCACTTTTGTACCTTATGGGACATTCGCATTTGAAAATAAAGAATTGCTTTCTTATAACCAAACTATTTCAGCCTCTACACATGAAGGCTTGGCTGAAGGGATTATTCACATCGAAGGCTATGAATACATTGGATACTTTAAGGAAGCAGAACTCCATCCATCAAGACCGGATTCAGCTGAGAAGCCTCAGTTGCCAGTCGAAAAGCAAAGTGCAAATGAAATCGAGAAAACAGAAGTAGTTCAAGAAACACCTGCTGTCATTACCGAACCTGTTGTTGAAAAACCTGTGGCACAAACTCCGGTTGCTCCTGCTGTTGAAGAAAAACCAGTTTCTGAAAAGCCTCAGACCAGACTGGAAGTGAGCTTGGTGGAGATTCCGTTTGAAACAGTCACAAATCCAGATGCGAATCTAGCAGAAGGACAGACTCGTATCGTCACAGCTGGAGTAAATGGTCAGCGTCGCCTTGTAACTAAAGTATCGATGGTCAACGGTCAAGAAGTTAGAGAAGTCATCGAAAACCAAGTAGTCCAAAATCCTGTGTCGCAAGTTATTGCAGTCGGAACTAAGAAAGAGGTGCAACCTGCCCCAACTCTAGTACCACAAGCTGAACCAACTTACCAAGTAGCAAAAGGTACACAAGAAGAAGGTAAGACAGGCCAAGCCTTAACGCAACCTGAATTGCCAGATGCTCCAGTAGAAGTAAAAGGAACTCAAGAAGAAGGTAAAGAAGGCCAAGCCTTAACGCAACCAGAATTGCCAGATGCTCCAGTAGAAGTAAAAGGAACCCAAGAAGAAGGTAAGGTAGGACAAGCTCTGACGCAACCAGAATTGCCAGATGCTCCAGTAGAAGCCAAAGGAACTCAAGAAGAAGGTAAAGCAGGTCAAGCACCAGTACAAGAAGTAAACCCAGAATATAAAGTAACAACAGGTACAGTTGAGAAGTCTACCGAGAGTGAATTAGATTTCACAACAGAAGTAGTTCCAGACGATACAAAATATGTGGATGAAGAAGTAGTTGAACGTCAAGGTAATAAAGGGGTTCAAGTTACTAAAACAACTTATGAAACAGTGGAAGGTGTCGAAACAGATAAAGTCGTATCTACAACGACAGAAGTGAAAACTCCTGCCGTTTCTAAAGTAGTTAAAAAAGGGACAAAACCAATTGAAGGAACAAAAGTTGAAATAAGAGAAGAAGTCATTCCTTTTGAAACCAAAGAACAAGAAGATGACACTTTAAAACGCGGAACAAGACAAGTAGCTCAAAAAGGTGTAGAAGGTAAGAAACAAATTACTGAAACCTATAAAACGATTCGTGGAGAAAAAACAAATGAAGCTCCAACAGTAGAAGAAACAGTTCTCCAAGCACCTCAAGATGAGATTATCAAAAAAGGTGCAAAAGGTTTAGAAAAACCAACCTTAGAATGGGCTAAAACAGAAAAAGATGTCTTGAAGAAGAGTGCTACAGCTACTTATACATTGAATAAACCAGCTGGAGTAGAAATTAAATCGATTAAAGTAGCTCTGAAAGATAAGACTGGACAACTTGTTAAAGAAGTAACGGTGGCTGAAAATAACTTAAACGCTACCTTAGATAACTTAAAATATTATCAAGGCTACACACTATCCACAACCATGGTCTATGATCGAGGCGAAGGCGAAGAAACTGAAACATTAGAAGATAAAGAAGTTCAGTTAGACCTTAAAAAAGTTGAAATCAAAAATATCAAAGAAACTAGCTTGATGAGTGTGGATGATGCTGGTGTTGAAACAGATAAGAGCTTACTTACTGAAAAACCGACAGACGTTGCTCCGCTTTATCTACGAGTTACAACTCATGATAATAAGACAACAAGACTGGCGGTAAGTTCTGTTGAAGAAGTGGTTGTTGATGGAAAAACATTGTACAAAGTTGTAGCAAAAGCTCCAGACTTAGTTCAACGTAGAGCTGATGATACACTAAGCGAAGAGTATGTACATTACTTTGAAAAGCAAAAAGCAAAAGAAGGAAATGTATACTACAATTTCAAAGAATTAATTGAAGATATGCAAAAAACTCCAAATGGTGAGTTTAAACTTGGTGCGGACTTAAACGCTGTGAATGTACCAACACCAAGTAAATCTTACGTGACAGCTAAATTCACTGGTAAGCTATCTAGTGAGGGTGATAAACGTTACACTATTCACAATTTAGCTCGTCCGTTATTTGCACAAGCTGAGAATGCTCATATTCACGACATTAATCTGGGTAATGTTGATATCAATATGCCTTGGGCTAACAAGACAGCACCGCTTGGTGAGATGTTTAAGAAGTCAACGATTGAAAACATTAAAGTAACAGGTAATGTTGTAGGTAACAATGACGTTACGGGTATGGTCAATAAACTGGATGAATCCAATATGCGTAATGTAGCCTTTATCGGCAATATTACAAGTGTAGGTAACGCAGGATGGTGGTCTGGCGGACTTGTCAGCGAAAGCTGGAGAAGTAACACAGATAACTCTTACATTGATGCCTATATTAAAGGGAATAAAGCTAAGGTCGGTGGACTTGTTGCTAAATTGAATCACGGTGATAATCCGAGAGACGTTAGTGCATGGGGACGTTTGAAGAACTCTGTTGCCAAGGGTACAATTGATGTGAAAGAACCTCTTGAAACAGGTGGTTTGCTTCATTCTAACTGGTCATGGGGACTTGCTGAAAATAACGTTACTATGATGAAGGTGAAGAATGGCGGTGAGATTCTTTACGGTTCTCGTGATGCAGAGGATGATGATTACTTTGGTGCAAATTGGGTTAGAAATAATAATGTATTCGTTAATGGTGTAAGTGAAGGTAAACAATCCTATTCTCGTTCTAGTCGTTGGAAAGGTGTTTCCCAAGAAGAAGCTGATGCAAGAATTGCTAAAATGGGAATTACTGCACATGAATATACAATAACTGAACATTTTGTAGATAAGTTAAACCATAAGGCAGCAAAAGCAGATATTTACAAATCTACTCAAGATTATGACGTATCTCGTGAACTTGCTTACCGTAATATTGAAAAACTTCAACCATTCTACAACAAAGAATGGATTGTAAATCAAGGTAATAAGATTCCTGCAGATTCTAAATTACTAAATACAGAAGTTTTATCTGTTACAGGTATGAAAGATGGACAATTTGTGACCGATTTATCAGATGCTGACCATATTATGATTCATTATGCTGATGGTACGAAAGAAGAAAAAGCTGTGTCACCTAAGGCTACATCAAACGTGGAACAAGTAAAAGAATATGGTATTACAGATTTAGGAGATGTCGTTTACACACCAAATATGGTGGTTAAAGACCGTACTCAATTACTAAGTGATATTAAAGCAAAATTAGATACAATTACTCTTGAATCTCCTGAAGTTCGTGCGATAACAGGTAATGTTGGAGCATTATATTTAGAAGAAAGTTTCGCTGAAGTTAAACAAAATCTTGATAAATTAGTGAAAGCTCTTGTTGAAAATGAAGATCATCAGTTAAATGGTGATGAAGCAGCCATCAAAGTACTTCTTAAGAAAGTAGAAGATAATAAAGCTAAAATTATGATGGCACTTACTTACCTCAATCGTTATTATGGAATTGAATATGGTGACTTGAACATTAAGAATATGATGATGTTTAAACCAGACTTCTATGGTAAAACACCAAGTGTTATTGACAGATTGATTCGAATTGGCTCGCAAGAAAAGAACTTAAAGGGTGATAGAACTCAAGATGCATATCGTGAAATTATTGCAGGAGACACTGGTAAGGGTGATTTACGTAGTTTCTTAGATTATAATATGCGTCTCTTCACAAATGATACAGATCTTAACGACTGGTTTATTCACTCAGCGAAAAATGTTTATGTTGTAGAACCTGAAACAACAAATCCAGATTTAAAAAATAAACGTCATCGTGTCTTTGATGGTCTGAATAATAATATGCATGCACGTATGATTTTACCATTATTGAACTTGAAGAAAGCACATATCTTTATGATTTCAACCTATAATACTATGGCTTATAGTTCATTTGAAAAATATGGTAAAAATACAGAAGCTGAACGTGAAGCATTCAAGGAACGTATCAATTATGTAGCTAAAGCTCAACAAACATACTTAGACTTCTGGTCACGTCTTGCACTTCCGAATGTTCGAGATAGACTACTTAAGAGCCAAAATATGGTTCCTACACCTGTATGGGATAATCAAGCTTATGCGGGTATTAAGGATGCTAATCGTCGTGGATATGGTAAAGATGGGAAGGTAGCGACACCGATTCGTGAGTTATTTGGACCAACAGATAGATGGCATCAAATTAATTGGAATATGGGAGCGATGGCTAAAGTCTATGCAAAACCATATGAAGATGAACAAGTTTTCTTCATGGTAACAAATATGTTAGAGGACTTTGGTATTTCAGCATTTACACATGAAACAACTCACGTAAATGACCGTATGGCATATCTTGGTGGTCATGGACATCGTCAAGGTACAGATCTTGAAGCGTACGCGCAGGGTATGTTACAAACGCCTGATAAATCAACTTCAAATGGTGAATATGGAGCATTAGGGATTAATATGGCTTATCATCGTCCAAATGATGGAAATCAGTGGTATAACCCGGATCCTGACAAATTACAAACTCGTGAACAAATCGATCACTACATGAAGAACTATAATGATGCCCTTATGATGTTAGATCATCTTGAGGCTGATGCTGTATTACCGCAGTTAAATGGAAATACGAGTCGCTGGTTCAAGAAAATGGATCGACAATATCGTAGTGGAAATTCAGGTCATCAGTTCGATAAAATTCGTGAGTTGACAGAGGATGAGAAAAAAGTAGCAATCAATACTATTGATGATTTAATTACTAATAACCTAATGACGAAACATGGTGCTCCTGGTGATGGTACTTATAATCCAACGGACTTTGGGTCTGCTTATGTCAATATGAACATGATGACTGGTATCTATGGTGGAAATACAAGTACTGGTGCTCCTGGTGCGGCATCCTTTAAACACAATACATTCCGTATGTGGGGTTACTTCGGATATGAGAATGGATTTGTTGGATATGCTTCTAGTAAGTATCAAGATGCAGCTAATAAAGAAAATAATAAGATGTTAGGTGATGACTTCATTATCAAGAAAGTTTCTAATAACAGATTTAGTACTCTTGAAGAATGGAAAAAAGCTTATTATCAAGAAGTGAAAGCAAAAGCTGACAAAGGATTTACTGCAATTGAAATTGATGGTAAACAAATTACTACTTATGCTGAGCTAAAAGTCTTATTTGATAAGGCGGTTGAGGCTGATCTAGCAGGTGGAGGAACAGCTAAAACTGTAGAGCTTAAATCAAAAGTCTTTAAAGCACTTCTTAAGAATACAGACGGATTCTCAGGAAATCTTTTTAAAGCATAGATTGTATTAAATAGATGAGTAAAAAGGTAGATTAAGTTTTTCTTGATCTGCCTTTTTGTGCTATACTTAAGATATGCATAGAAAAACAGTGATTGATTTTAGGGCTTTGGGCGAGAGATACACCTTTACCCAGCCTATTAAAGAGTTGAAAACGAGAAATGTAGCAGAAGTGGCAGATTTGCTGGCACAAGTGGAAAGCTACCAAGAGCAAGGCTATTATGTGGTGGGCTATGTCAGCTACGAGGCTGCACCTGCTTTTGAGGAGAAATTAGCAGTTCATAAAGCGCCTTTACTGGCAGAGTACCTGCTATATTTTACCGTTCATGATAGCGTAGAAACATCCCCTATTCCTCTGATTTATGACGAGGTTGATTTGCCTTCAAATTGGCAGGAAGTAACGTCTGCAGAGAACTATGAAAAGGCTATTGCCCAGATACATCATCATTTGCGGCAGGGAGACACCTATCAGGTCAACTACACCGTCCAACTCAAGCAGGAGTTGTCTGCCAATCCTTTTGCTATCTACAATCGTATGGTGGTAGAGCAGGAGGCGGGCTACAATGCCTATGTTGAACATGATGAGATGGCAGTGATTTCTATGAGCCCAGAACTCTTTTTTGAGCAGAATGGCCGCAAGTTGACAACGCGACCAATGAAGGGAACAACTCAGCGTGGCGTGACTGACCAAGAAGACTTGGGGCAGGCCAGTTGGTTGGAGCAGGATCCTAAAAATCGCTCTGAAAATATGATGATTGTGGACCTCTTGCGCAATGATATGAACCGTATTTCTGAAGTGGGGAGTGAGCATGTGGAGCGTTTGTGTCAAGTGGAGCAGTATTCGACTGTCTGGCAGATGACTTCGACCATCAAGAGTCGGTTGCGAGAGGATGTTGACCTTGTAGAAATATTCCGTTCTCTCTTTCCTTGCGGTTCCATAACGGGTGCACCTAAAATTGCGACTATGGAAATTATAAAGGACTTGGAGACACAACCTCGTGGAGTCTACTGTGGAACCATTGGTCTCCTGCTTCCAAATGGAAGACGGATTTTTAATGTCGCCATTCGGACTATTCAACTGCATCAAGGGAAAGCCATCTATGGAGTTGGCGGAGGTATTACATGGGATAGCACATGGGATTCTGAATACCGCGAGGTTCATCAAAAGGCAGCTGTTCTCTATCGTAAACAGGCTCGTTTCAAACTGATTACTACAGGGAAAATCAGCCAGAAGAACTTGTTGTTTGAAGAACAACATTTGGAAAGACTGAGAACAGCTAGTCGATATTTTGCTTATCCTTTTGATTTAGAAAACTTGAAACAAAAGATAGAGGAAGAGTGTCAGGCTTGTGATGCTAATCAAGATTACCGCTTGCGTATTTCTCTAGACAAGTCTGGAGAGATAGAAGTAGATCGTCAAGTATTAACACCTCTTAGTCCAAGTTTTTGTCAGGCCAAACTTTGTCTGCAAGAAGCTAATTTGCAACAAGCCTTTACCTACTTCAAAACAAGCTACCGACCTCACTTGAGCCTAGGGGAACAAGAGAAGATTTACCATAATACAAGAGGAGAATTGCTTGAAACCTCTATTGGAAATTTGCTTCTGAAAATCGATGGGAAACTCTACACACCGCCTATCCGTCTTGAAATCTTGCCAGGAATTTACCGTCAGCATTTGCTGGAAACAGGACAGGTAGAAGAGAAAGTTTTGACTTTAAAAAACTTAGCCCGAGCTGAGGCTATTTACGGCTGTAATGCAGTGAGAGGCTTGTATGAATTAAGCCTAGAGGAGAACTAGATGAAACTGGTATTTTTACACGGTTTAGGGCAGTCAGCGGAGAGTTGGAAGGAAGTGCAGGAATTACTTGCGGATTATCCCTCTGAAGCCCTCGACTTATTCCCTACGGGAATTACTAGCTATCAAGAAGCCAAGGAGCGCATTTATCAGCACTTGTCAGAGGAGACAGAACCTTTTGTCCTAATCGGTTTGTCCTTAGGAGCTGCACTTGCATTAGAGCTGTCAAGTTACGATTTGCCAAATATTCAGGCCTTGATTTTGTCAGGCTGTCCATTGAAACTAGCTGGCAATATCCCTTTTTACATTCAGTTGCTGATATTTAAACTACTCCCCAGAAGGACATTTGAGAAACAGGGAGCAGATAAATCGCTTTTGGTTGGAGTTTCTGAGGAATTAAAAATACTTGATTTAAGACAGATTGCAAAGAATTGTCCCTATCCAACTTTGTTAATTTGTGGTAGTCAAGATAAGCCTAATCTCAGTTCAATGAAAACTATTCAAGAACTGATGCCAAATTCTCAGTTTCAGATTATCCCTGACGGCCCTCATATTCTGAATAGAGCTAAGCCAAAAGAGTTTGCAGAAATAACCAGAAGTTTCCTTGAATTGCTGAAATAAGTTTGATAAAATAATAGTGAAATCGATAACATCGTTATAGGAGAAAGAAATGAATAAACGTCTATTTTTAAAAATGAGTCTGGCTACCTTGCCAGTTTTAGCCTTGTTTTTACAACCTGTGTTAGCAGAAGAAAACATTCATTTTTCTAGTTGTAAAGAAGCTTGGGCGAATGGATACGCAGATATTCACGAGGGAGAACCTGGTTATTCTGCCAAGTTAGACCGCGATCATGATGGTGTGGCTTGCGAATTGAAAAATGCTCCTAAGGGTGCTTTTAAAGCAAAACAAGCGGCTACAACTCAAACTGATACAACTTCATCCACAGCAAGTGGTTGGGTTAAGCAGGACGGTTCTTGGTACTATTTTGATGGAAATGGAAATCCAGTGAAAAATGCATGGCAGGGAAGCTATTACCTGAAAGCTGATGGTAAAATGGCACAGAGTGAATGGATTTATGACTCTTCTTATCAAGCTTGGTATTATTTGAAATCAGATGGTTCTTATGCAAAAAATGCATGGCAAGGAGCTTATTACCTTAAATCAAACGGTAAAATGGCACAAGGTGAGTGGGTTTATGACTCTTCTTATCAAGCCTGGTATTACTTGAAATCAGATGGTTCTTATGCTCGCAATGCATGGCAAGGAAACTACTATTTGAAATCAGATGGTAAAATGGCTAAAAATGAGCGAGTTGATGGAGGTCGCTACTATGTAGATGCTTCAGGTCTATGGAAACCATAAGTAAGGATAAAATCTAGAAAGCTAGTGCAAACCTTTGCATAAATGAGTGAATTTTGTTATACTAGTACTGTAAGCATTTTCAGTTAATTCATAATGAAAAAGGAGAATATGATGAGTCAAAAGATTATTGGGATTGACCTTGGTGGAACTTCTATCAAATTTGCAATCTTGACAACAGCAGGAGAAATCCAAGAAAAATGGTCTATCAAGACCAACATTTTGGATGAGGGAAGTCATATCGTTGATGATATGATTGAATCTATTCAGCATCGTTTGGACTTGCTTGGATTGGCAGCAGCGGACTTCCAAGGAATTGGGATGGGATCACCAGGTGTGGTTGACCGTGAAAAAGGGACTGTTATCGGTGCCTACAACCTCAACTGGAAAACCCTTCAACCAATCAAAGAAAAGATTGAAAAAGCTTTGGGCATTCCATTTTTCATCGATAATGATGCCAACGTGGCAGCTCTTGGTGAGCGCTGGATGGGTGCTGGAGATAACCAACCAGACGTTGTCTTTATGACACTTGGTACAGGTGTTGGTGGCGGTATCGTGGCAGAAGGCAAATTGCTTCACGGTGTTGCTGGTGCAGCAGGTGAGCTTGGCCACATCACTGTTGACTTTGACCAACCAATCGCATGTACTTGCGGTAAGAAAGGTTGCCTTGAGACAGTTGCTTCAGCAACAGGTATTGTCAACTTGACTCGTCGTTATGCCGATGAATACGAAGGCGATGCAGCCTTGAAACGCTTGATTGATAACGGAGAAGAAGTAACTGCTAAGACTGTCTTTGATCTCGCAAAAGAAGGAGACGACC
Organism: uncultured Streptococcus sp.; assembly: GCA_963521035.1. Classification (GTDB taxonomy): domain Bacteria; phylum Bacillota; class Bacilli; order Lactobacillales; family Streptococcaceae; genus Streptococcus. The sequence goes on along the minus strand of CAUQTL010000012.1, from coordinate 16,170 downwards.
TTGCCTTGATCGTTTACCGTAACTTCTCACGTTACTTGGGAATCGCTTGTGCTAACATTGGTTCAATCCTAAACCCATCAACAATCGTTATCGGTGGTGGTGTATCAGCTGCAGGAGAATTCCTTCTACAAGGTGTTCAAAAAGTCTACGATGAAAATAGCTTCCCACAAGTACGCACATCCACTAAATTAGCTCTTGCAACTCTAGGAAACGATGCTGGGGTTATCGGAGCAGCATCACTTGTATTGCAATAAAATAATAAAAGAGGAAAAATGCTAACCTAGAGTTAGTAATGTTCCTCTTTTCTTTTTTATGCTATACTAGTTAGGAAATAAATGAGGTGAGAGAGAATGACAAAAGCAGATACTATTTTTAAAGAAAATATTGAACGAATCCTCAAAGACGGTGTCTTTTCAGAGCAAGCACGTCCCAAGTACAAGGATGGGACAGTTGCCAATTCCAAGTATGTAACGGGTGCATTTGCCGAGTATGACTTGGCAAAGGGGGAATTCCCCATCACAACCTTGCGTCCTATTGCCATCAAATCCGCCATTAAGGAAGTGCTCTGGATCTACCAAGACCAGTCTAATAGCTTAGAAGTGCTAAATAGCAAGTACAATGTTCACTACTGGAATGACTGGGAGGTGGGAGATACGGGAACTATTGGTGAGCGTTACGGGGCAGTCGTTAAGAAACACGATATTATCAATAAGCTTCTCAAGCAGTTGGAAGCTAATCCTTGGAACCGTCGCAACATTATCTCCCTTTGGGATTACCAAGCTTTTGATGAGACGGACGGCCTCCTCCCATGCGCCTTTCAGACCATGTTTGATGTCCGCCGTGTAGATGGAGAAATCTATCTGGATGCGACCTTGACCCAGCGTTCGAATGACATGTTGGTGGCCCACCACATCAATGCTATGCAGTATGTAGCTCTTCAAATGATGATTGCCAAGCATTTTGGCTGGAAGGTTGGGAAGTTCTTCTACTTCATCAACAACCTCCATATCTATGATAATCAATTTGAACAAGCTCAGGAATTGCTCCGTCGTGAGCCATCAAACTGCCAACCACGTTTGGTCTTGAATGTGCCAGATAAGACCAATTTTTTTGATATTAAAGCAGAGGACTTTGAGTTGGTGGATTATGACCCTGTCAAGCCACAGTTGAAGTTTGACCTAGCTATTTAAAAGAATAGAAAAAAGAAGTTGAGAAAATAAATCCCAACTTCTTTTGTTTCTTAACGTGATACGCGGCGACGAGCTGCTTTTTTACGATTTTCTTCGATGAAAGCTGCTTTTTGCTCTTCTGGTTCGATCACTTTCTTTTTAAATGCGTATACTGCACCTGCGACGGCAGCGACAGTTCCTGCGACACCTGTTACAAGACCTTTAGCGAATCCTTTAGCCATGAGTCTTCCTCCTTTATCTTCTTAATCAGCCAGCCTCCTCAAGAGGTCACATTTTTCTGACTGACCTTTTTGTGTTATAATAATAGTAACGAAAAAATGGGAATTTTTCAAGGAAAAAAGATGAAAACAAAAATAATTGTGATTGTTGGACCTACTGCAGTTGGAAAGACGGCTCTAGCCATTGAAGTGGCCAAGCGTTTTAATGGCGAAGTGGTTAGTGGAGATAGCCAGCAAGTCTATCGAGGACTTGATATTGGGACGGCCAAGGCTAGCCCAGAGGAGCAAGCGGCTGTTCCTCATCATTTGATTGATGTTAGAGAGGTAACCGAGTCTTACTCGGCTTTTGATTTTGTTTCAGAAGCTAAGATGGCTATTGAGGATATTGACAGTCGTGGCAAGCTTGCCATTATCGCTGGTGGAACAGGACTTTACATACAGAGTCTACTAGAAGGATATCATCTCGGTGGAGAGACTCCCCATGAAGAGATTTTGGCCTATCGAGCTAGCTTGGAGCCCTATACAGATGAGGAATTAGCCCATTTGGTAGAGCAAGCAGGTCTTGAAATTCCCCAGTTTAATCGTCGTCGTGCTATGCGTGCCTTGGAAATTGCCCATTTTGGTCAGGATTTGGAAAATCAAGAGACCTTGTATGAACCACTGATTATCTGCTTGGATGATGAACGCAGTCAATTATATGAACGTATCAATCACCGCGTGGACTTGATGTTTGAGGCTGGGCTTTTGGATGAGGCTAAGTGGCTCTTTGACCATTATCCAGATGTGCAGGCTGCTAAAGGGATTGGTTACAAGGAACTATTTCCTTACTTCTGTGGAGAGCAGACCTTGGAGGAAGCTAGTGAGAGTCTCAAACAGGCGACCCGCCGTTTTGCCAAGCGTCAGTTGACCTGGTTCCGTAATCGCATGCAGGTCACCTTTTATCAGATTGGAGAAGCTGGTGTGCAAGACCGCATTTTAAGCCAGATAGAGGAGTTTTTAGATGATTGATACGGAAAAAAAAGAGGAACGCGTCTTGTTGATTGGTGTGGAATTGCAGGGCATGGACAATTTTGACCTCTCCATGGAAGAATTGGCCAGTCTAGCTAAGACAGCTGGGGCAGTCGTTGTAGATAGTTACAGACAAAAACGTGAAAAATATGATTCCAAGACCTTCGTCGGCTCTGGTAAGTTAGAAGAAATTGCGCTCATGGTGGATGCAGAAGAAATTACCACTGTCATCGTCAACAATCGTTTGACACCACGGCAGAATGTCAATTTAGAAGAAGTTCTCGGTGTCAAGGTCATTGACCGTATGCAGTTGATTCTGGATATCTTTGCAATGCGGGCTCGAAGTCATGAAGGGAAACTCCAAGTCCACCTAGCTCAGCTCAAATACCTCTTGCCTCGTTTGGTTGGTCAGGGAATTATGCTCAGCCGTCAGGCAGGGGGAATTGGTTCCCGTGGTCCTGGTGAAAGCCAGCTGGAGCTGAACCGTCGTAGCGTTCGCAATCAAATCACGGATATCGAGCGCCAGCTCAAGGTGGTTGAGAAAAATCGGGCGACTGTCAGAGAAAAACGTTTGGAGTCAAGCACCTTTAAGATTGGTTTGATTGGTTATACCAATGCTGGGAAGTCAACTATCATGAACACCTTGACCAGTAAGACCCAGTATGAAGCGGACGAGCTCTTTGCGACTCTAGATGCGACGACTAAGAGTATCCATCTGGGGGGGAATCTCCAAGTAACTTTGACAGATACCGTTGGATTTATCCAAGATTTGCCGACAGAGTTGGTGTCCAGTTTTAAGTCAACCTTGGAAGAAAGCAAGCATGTGGATCTTCTAGTTCATGTTATCGATTCCAGCAATCCTTACCATGAGGAGCATGAAAAAACAGTTCTGTCCATCATGAAAGATCTGGACATGGAAGATATTCCTCGCTTGACCCTCTATAATAAAGCGGATTTGGTGGAGAATTTCACGCCTACCCAAACGCCTTATGCCCTAATTTCTGCTAAGTCTGAGGATAGTCGTGAGAATTTGCAGGCTTTGTTTTTAGAGAAAATCAAGGATATTTTTGAATCCTTTACCCTGCGCGTGCCTTTTTCAAAGTCCTACAAGATTCATGATTTAGAAAGTGTTGCGATTCTTGAAGAACGTGATTATCAGGAAGACGGCGAAGTGATTACAGGCTACATTTCTGAGAAAAACAAATGGAGGTTAGAGGAATTTTATGACTGATATTAAAACGTTGGCTCTAAAATATGGGGGCTATACAAGTCTGGACAAGGTCTATCTGAATCAGCTTCTAGCTGGCAAGACAGAGCAGGAGCAGTTGGCTCTTATCACACCTCCGCCAAGTGTCGTTAATGCCTACTTTGCCGAACTCTACCAGAAAAAAAGTCCTGAGGCTGCGACGGATTATTTTGCGGAACTCAGTCAGGAACTGAATCTTTACAATGCTGAACCTAGTTTCACTCTAGAAAATAAGCCTTTTATTCGGCTTAATCTGTCTGGTAAATCCTTTGGTTTTTGTTATGAGAGTGAGGGTCTTGGTCGGATTTTCTCTGAAAATAAGGAGAAGATTTCGGATGATTTGCTTTTTGAAATTGCGCAAATTTTCCCCCATCAACTGGTCTTTGAAGAGTCTGGTAAGATTTACATGAAGGCTGTCGGAGATGAGGAAGTTGTTAGAATGGAGAGTCTCACAGCTTTGACTGATTTGGAAAGCTTGGCTGATGGTCGTAAACGTCTTAAAGGTTACAGCCAAGAGGAGTTATTGCAAGAAGCTGCTGCTTTTTCTGGCAAGCGCTATTTCCGATCGGAAAACCGCACAGCCATGTTATATATTGATTAATTAGAAAGTATCGAATGGATATTCAATTTTTAGGAACGGGGGCAGGTCAGCCCTCTAAAGCCCGCAATGTTTCAAGTCTCGCCCTGAAACTCTTGGACGAGGTTAACGAAGTCTGGCTCTTTGACTGTGGAGAAGGTACGCAAAATCGCATTCTGGAAACCACAATTCGACCACGTAAGGTCAGCAAAATCTTTATTACCCACCTACATGGAGACCACATCTTTGGCTTGCCAGGTTTCCTTTCTAGTCGAGCCTTTCAGGCTAATGAAGAGCAGACGGATTTAGAAATCTATGGACCTCAAGGAATCAAGTCATTTGTCTTAACCAGCCTTCGTGTGTCAGGTTCTCGTCTGCCCTACCGCATTCATTTCCATGAGTTTGACCAAGATTCTTTAGGAAAAATCCTTGAGACCGATAAATTCACTGTGTATGCAGAGGAGTTGGACCACACTATTTTCTGCGTTGGCTATCGTGTCATGCAAAAGGACTTGGAAGGAACGCTGGATGCTGAAAAACTCAAGGCGGCTGGTGTCCCATTTGGCCCACTTTTTGGGAAAATCAAAAACGGTCAAGATGTTGTTTTGGAAGACGGAACTGAAATCAAGGCAGCAGACTATATCTCAGCTCCACGTCCAGGTAAGATTATTACCATTCTTGGTGACACTCGCAAAACCAATGCTAGTGTGCGTCTGGCTGTTAATGCCGATGTCCTTGTCCATGAGTCCACTTATGGCAAGGGTGATGAAAAAATTGCTCGTAACCATGGCCACTCTACTAACATGCAAGCTGCACAAGTAGCGGTAGAAGCAGGAGCCAAACGCCTCTTGCTCAACCATATCAGTGCCCGTTTCCTCTCAAAAGATATCAGCAAGCTCAAAAAAGACGCTGCTAGCATTTTTGAAAATGTCCATGTGGTCAAAGACTTGGAAGAAGTGGAAATTTAAAAGATTGAGAAAGGATAAGTATGCCTACTATTCTCATTACCGGAGCTAGCGGTGGCCTAGCCCAAGAAATGATCAAACTCTTGCAAAATGACCAACTTATCTTGCTTGGAAGAAAGAAGGAAAAATTAGCCCAACTCTACGGAAATTATTCCCATGCAGAATTGATTGAAATCGATATTACCGATGATTCAGCCTTAGAAACTCTGGTAGCAGAGCTCTATCTCCGTTATGGCAAGATTGATGTTTTGATAAACAACGCTGGTTACGGGATTTTTGAAGAATTTGACCAGATTTCTGACCAAGATATTCATCAGATGTTCGAGGTCAATACCTTTGCCCTAATGAATCTGTCTCGTCGCCTTGCGGCTCGAATGAAGGAAAGTCGAAAAGGCCATATCATCAATATTGTTAGCATGGCAGGATTGATAGCGACTAGCAAGTCCAGTCTATACTCTGCGACCAAGTTTGCGGCCATTGGTTTTTCAAATGCGTTACGCCTCGAACTCATGCCCTATGGAGTCTATGTGACAACAGTCAATCCAGGACCAATCCGAACAGGATTTTTTGACCAGGCCGATCCAGATGGAACCTATCTCAAGTCTGTTGCCCGTTTCCTGCTAGAACCAGATGCAGTGGCTAAAAAGATTGTCAAGATTATAGGAAAAAATAAACGGGAACTCAATCTCCCAGTTTTGTTGAACCTAGCCCATAAGTTTTATACTCTCTTTCCCAAGCTAGCTGATAAGTTGGCAGGGGAAACTTTTAATTATAAGTAAAAAGAACCAATGTGCAGGTTGTTGCTAGCCTACATATTGGTTCTTATTATTTCTCAACTATCAAACTGGACTTCTTCTAGTAGATAGTCGATAAAGCGTTCGCCCATCTTAGATAGGCTGGTTTTCTCATGCTGGATATAGACCAGTTCAATTGGATCATCAATATCAAGTGGGATAGAAACGATATTGTCTCCGTTGAGGTTGCTGTTCAAAATCCCTGTTGCAATGGTATATCCATCCAGACCAATCAAGAGATTAAAGAGGGTGGCACGGTCACTGACCACTATGGATTTCTTGTGGTGTTCTTGGGAAAGAATCTCTTCTGAAAAGTAGAAGGAGTTGTGCGTCCCTTGGTCATAGCTGAGATAAGGGAAGTTTTCCAAATCAGATAGTTTGACCTTGTCTTTTTTTGCCAGAGGGTTGGTCTTGCTGACAAAGATATGCGGTTGCGCTGTGAAGAGATGGTGAGCCAGCAGGTGGTTGTCATCCAGCATTTTCGTTAAAACATCACGGTTGTAGCTGTTCAAAAATAGGACACCGACCTCACTACGGAAGTTCTTGACGTCGTCGATAATTTCCCAAGTACGAGTTTCACGAAGGAAGAGCTCATATTTCTCCATATCACTTTTCTTGAGTAGAGAGACAAAGGCATTGACAACAAAGGCATAGTGTTGAGACGAAACGCTAAAGAGTTCGCGGTGGGCGACAGGATTTTTATAGCGTTCCTCCAGAAGCTGGGTTTGCTCGACAACTTGACGGGCATAAGAGAGGAACTCCATCCCATCACGGGTCAAGGTGATGCCCTTGGGATTGCGGATAAAGATCTCAATACCCATTTCATTTTCCAAATCTCGAACAGCGTTGGAAAGACTAGGTTGAGTGATAAAGAGTTGCTTGGCTGCTTCATTCATGGAGCCAGTTTCGACGATTTTGATAATATAATGTAATTGTTGAATTCTCATGTTTTTATTGTACCACACTTGCGTCAGAATCGCCAAAGAAGATAGGAAAATCAGGGGCATTGTGTGGGTCTCTGTAAAGTAGTTAAGAAGAAACTTCTAAATCATTTAGTAAATAAGTTAAAAAAGTAGCTGAGCAAGGTATTGTTTAGCTGTTTTTTAATTGGGCACTATAAAAATTTTCTTCGAAAATAAGAAATTTGCACGATTTACTCATTATTTATCCAGTACTAGAGTTTATACTAGTTATTGTAAAGATGATCATCCAAAAGAAGGAAGGAGGCAACTTTATGGCTAAAAATACAAATCGTTCAGAGATTGATTCTCTAAGTTTTGAGGTTGAAAAGCAAGAACTTTCCGGGCAATCAGAAGCTAGTGGTACACAGCTTTTAAAATGACACTAGCAGGTCTCTGTGGATTGTGTTTCACCTATTCCTATGAGTGTACGAGAAATGATGTTCGCTGTTAGATAAAACAAAAGGAAAATTCTAGTGTTTTATTACAAAATATTGACAACATTTTGATTTGGTGTTATATTTACGGGGAGAAATACAAATAGAACAAGACAACTTTGAGATTGATTCTTTGGATTGTGGAAATTAATAGCCAAGAATTGGATGGAAAATCTGCTGCTGGGTTAGGGTACGGCTGTTAGATTAACAGCACAGGGGCGCTGTGCTTGGTGGTTTGCATATTCTTATGAATGTATTTCGTCAAACGTGCGCTATGAATAAAACTCTCTATTTTTTGACAGGAGGATAAAATGGAAGGAATTATTGGAACACTAGAATTCTATGCACCTGTACTGGTCTTAGGAGTTGTTGTCATAGGGATTGTTTACTTTATGAAAAAAAGAAACGATCGCAAATAATCAACATCGACCGATACCTGAAAAAGGCATCGGTTTTTTTATTACTTGAATATATTGCACAAAATACTCATGCCAAACATTGAAAGGAACCGTATAATAAGAGCGTAATAAAGAAACGGAGGAATGAAATGATGAAACAACTTATCGTGACAGGATTAATGAAAACATTTGGTCAAGGGGATAATATCGTTCATGCTTTATTAGATGTGAACTTGTCCGTTGAAAAAGGTGAATTTCTGGCAATTATGGGGGCTAGTGGTAGTGGAAAAACAACACTTCTCAACTGTATTTCAACGATTGATAAACCAACATCAGGTGAGATTCGATTTGAAGATTTTGACATCATCCATGCCAAGGAAAATGAACTAGCTGACTATCGTGCCAAAAACATTTCCTATATTTTCCAAGCCTACAACTTGGTGGAAACCTTGACGGTCTATGAAAATATTGTTCTACCTCTTCAAATTCAGGGGAAAAATATCAAAAAACATCAGGATAAGATTGAGGAAATTTTGGATAAGTTGGCCATCCAAAACTTAAAAGATAAGTTTCCTAATCAGTTATCAGGTGGTCAGCGACAACGCGTGGCAACTGCTAGAGCCTTGATTGATGATTCTAAACTGATTATCGCAGATGAGCCGACAGGAGCCTTGGACTCTGCCAATTCTGAAAAACTGATGGCACTTTTGCAGGAAATCAATAAAAGTTTTGGTATTACCATTTTACTGGTTACGCATGACCCTGCCGCAGCAAAGTACTCTTCACGGATGGTGCTACTTAGAGATGGAAAGATTATGGATGATTTGGAACGTAACAGCTTATCTAATGAACAGTATTTGCAAGAGATTTACAGTCGTACCAGATAGGAGGGTGAGAGTATGTATCCAAAATTGATTTTACGAAATGTATTTCGAAATTTACAGACTTATACCATCTATTTTTTCAGTCTGACATTGATTTATAGCTTGCTCTACGCTTTTAATGCTTTACCAAGCCATCCAGTGATGCAAAGTTTATCAGGGGCAAAGGAAATGTTAACGACAGTGATGAGCCAGTACATGGGCTTGCTTTCCTATCTGATTCTATCGGCGATTGCCTTTCTCATCGTTTACGCCACAAATTTTGTGCTGGGACGGCGCAAGAAAGAGCTGGGACTTTATGCAACGCTGGGAATGAAGAAGAAGCAGATTATCCGTACCCTGTTCTTTGAAACCATGCTGGTCAATATCTTTTCCTTGATTCTAGGTTTCTTGCTTGGATTGATCTTACTGGTCATTCTAGCTAAGATTGCATCTGAGTTTTTTATGGCCAATTACTTTGGTAGTCTGCTGTTCTTTGATAGCAAGTCTGTCATCTTACTAGTTTATTCCTATTTTGTAACCAGTTTTATTGTTGGTGTCATGGACATTCTTACCTTTAGAAAGCAAAATATCATTGCACTTATTCAAGAGAATGGGGTCAAGAAATCTGTCTTGGCAAAAGGCAAGCCAGTTCTTCAAGCACTTCTCTTTATTCTTTCAACAGCTGTTATCGGTTTTGGTGCTCTCTATTTTTCAGACTATCACCATCTATCATTCTTGAAAAGCTGGGGTATCTTGCTGGTATCTGTCTTCGTGATTTTTGTGATTTTGTTTTACAATACTTTAAGCCATTTTGTCTTGATTTCCCTTAGAAAACTGCCTCAAACTTACTATAACAAACTAAACACTTTTAAAATCCGTCAATTTTCAAAACAAGCTGATAGTAATTCGGTCACGTTGGCTGTCTTATCCTTGACCTTGACACTGGCTCTCAGCTTACTCGTTTTTAGTGGTAGTGCCTATACGACTATGAACCGAGAGCTGAACAAATACTCACCTTATGATGTAACTGTCAATCTCTACCGTGGTAAAGAGTTTCAATTTTCTCAGGAATCTGTCAAAGACAGATTGAAAGCCGATGGCTTTGACTTTAATGTCATCAAAGAAGAGTACAGCTATCCTAGCTATTCTAGTGATGTAATCTATAAAGATTTGATTGATACTAGCAATCTCTGGGAGCATGATAAGAAACTTCCTGAATCAAAAGTACCGATTTTAGGAATTTCTGCCTACAATCACCTCCGCAAACTGCAAGGGAAAAAAGCGGTTGACTTAGCAGAAGACCAATTTCTAGTCAATGCCAATTATAAAGGAACTGCCAAGCAGATTCAGGACTTTCTATCAACGACCAAAACCCTCATGATTAACGGTCATTCTCTCAACCTTGCCTCTTCGAAGCCACTTGAAACAGTTTACTTTTTATCTTCAGTAGGTCTAAATGACGCAGGAACCTTGATTGTACCAGATAAGGTAGTAGTTGGATTGACGGAAGACCACACGACCTATGTTGCTAATTTTAAAGAAAACATTGACAAACGGGAAGTAGAAACATTCTTGAGTCAGTGGATTGAAAAATACTACTTCACTCGTGATGGAGCAGAGTTGAATTCGTTCACCTATCAAACGAAAGGAAGTATTTTTGAGGTTTACCTTGGATTTATGGGCGTCATTGTCTTTGTCATGATTTTTGTCAGTGTTATTTTTATCATTATTTCCCTCAGTATCTTGTCCCTTCAAACTTCTACAAGTGCTTTAGATAGTGTGAATGATTATCAAATCTTATACCTTCTTGGGAACAAGAGAAAGCAAAATCGCTTTATTCTTTTGCAACAGATTCTAAGTTATTTCTTGGTTCCGCTGGTCATCGCAGGTCCGCTAGCATTTGCCTTGAGTACCGCTCTTTTGGGATATTTTGAGAATTTCGCTAATACCAGCATTTCTATTGATATCACCTATCTGGGAATAGCGGTTTTACTCTTTGTCCTTTACCTGCTAGTGACTTACAGAGTAAGTTGGCAAATTATTGAAAATTAAGTCAAATACCAGAGTTGCCTATCCTGCAATTCTGGTATTGTGTTATAATAATATTAAAGTAGTTCAGGAAGTAGATACATATGAAACAGTTTGTCAAATCGCTCTCGAAAAACTCACTTTTATTGTGGTGGTTGACGATTTTTAATCATCTAGCTTTAATGATTTATATTTATTATAGGATCCCTCTGGACTTTTCGACAGATTTTTCCTTGCAGATGGTTTTATTGCTGATTATTGCTTTAATTGTATTTAGCTATATTTGTAATATTGTGACCTTTCGCTATAGTGAGTTGAAACTTTGGTTGCTCCTGATGATGTTTCTCATTAGCTGGCAATCCATATTTAATCAAGGAGTTGCGAGCACCCTGTTGCACTTTTTTGATATTCTTCATCCGCTCAACTCTTTTTTATTGGTGTATAGTTCTCTGTCTATTATCTTTCTGGGAGAGAAAATAGGAGAAGAACTGTTGAGTGTGTCCTTTGTGTTGACACTAATCACCATTAGTTCGTATCTGTTAAGTCCTTCAATTTTTCTATTTCTGTCCTTGTTTGCGTCTTTCTTTTTAAACCTTGTTCCCTTGATTTTACTGATTTTATATCATAAAGAGTTGAAAAGTAAACTCAAGTATCAGAGACGAAATTTGTGGATATTAGCTTTAATATTGCCTCTTTCTTATTTCTTTTTGTATATCAATACGAGGGGCTCAGGAGTGATGAACCTAGTCTGGTATCTGGAAATTGTTGGCATTTTAGCTTTTTTACACTTCAAAACGATTATCAGCTCTCTTCAAAAAAAGGTATCAGAGTTAAAATTGTCCTATATAAAAGCTTTTTCACGCTTGTTTTTACTGGTTATGTTTTTGTTAGTAGGCATTTTCATCATCTTTCATTTAGACTTAAACACGAGCTTTTTGGTATTGAATATCATGTTACTATTGTTCGGGATTTGTTCGGAAGAATTGATTCGCCTTTTTCGTTCTGCTGAAATGCTAGATGCTAGGGATTATGTAAAAGTTCTCTTTTTAAAGCGTAACCGTATGGTGAAAAGTCTGCTGGCAAATGAAGACACAGAACAACAGTTCTCCGAATTTCTTCACAATGAAATCCTGCAAAATGTGATGGCGATAAAAAATTTTAATAAATATAGTAGCAATCAAGCTTTTGGTGAACAGATCAATCTGGTGACAGAGGAGTTGGTTCAGCGGATTCGTGAGCGGATGGATTATTATCAGCCAATGGTAGAAACAGACGAGCAGTTAGACATCCAGTATCAAGGGCTGATTAATCGGATTGTCAAGCGCTATCACGCAGAAAATGAAGTTGTCACACAGTTTCCTGTCCACTTTAGGCTTTTATCTCCTTACGATAAAATTGCCTATCGTCTGGTTGAGGAATTGGCGACCAATGCCGTTAAGTACGCTAGTGGTGGAAGGATTTCTTTGAAGATTGATGTGCATGATGACGCTATTTTTATAATCTCTGAAAATGACTGCCTTCAAACAAAAAAATCCTTAGGTTATGGCTTGAAAAATATGTCTAATAAAATTAGTGTTTTAGGTGGTCAAATGCAGATTTTTGAAAATAATAAGAGATTTCGTGTAGAAATTACTCTCCCGATTGATAAGGAGTTGTGTTATGAAAATTTTGTTAATTGATGATCATAAATTATTTAGCCAAAGTATCAAGATGATTTTAGAGTTATCGGAAAACATTAAAAAGGTCCAGTTAGTAGATAATTTTTCGACTATTTCGGAGATTGCTTTTAATGACTACGACATTATTTTGATTGATATCAACCTGACGAGTCTGTATCAAGATGATGGGCTGACCTTGGCACAAGAGATTATCGACAATGGTTGTTCTAGTAAGGTTGTGATTTTGACAGGTTACAGTAAAAAAATGTATGAACACCGAGCTAAAGTTATGGGGGCTTATGGCTTTCTGGACAAAAGTATGGACCCAGATGAGTTGGTGAAAAAACTGGAAAAGATTCATCTAGGTGGTAAGGTCTTTTCAGATGAAGTGATGGTAGAGGTGCTAACACCACGAGAAATCGAGATACTAGAATTGGTTAGAAATGGCTTGACCATTGATGATGTCTGTGACAAGGTCTATGTGAGTAAACGTACAGTTTCCAATCACTTGGCCAATATCTTTTCAAAATTGGGAGTGACTAACAGGCAGGAGGCGATTCACATCGCTGAGCAGTTGGGATATTTCCCACCAGATTAAAAAGTTGCAGAAGATGCAGCTTTTTTAATTTCTGTGCTACTTCTTGTGTGAGTCTCTTCTTGAAAAAAACACAAAATTTTGCTAGAATGAGTCTTATGAAAACATTCTATGATGTGCAGCAATTCCTCAAACGATTTGGTATTATTGTTTACATGGGAAAACGCTTATATGATATTGAACTGATGAAGCTGGAACTCTCTCGGATTTATGATGCAGGGTTGATGGATAAATTGGACTATCTAGAGGCAGAAGCAGTTCTTCGCAGAGAGCACAAGGTAGAATTGAATTATATTGAGAAAAATGGAGAAATGAACTAATGGTTACTTGGATTTTGTGGGCACTTATACTAGCAATGTTGGCGTGGATGGGCTTTAACTATCTTCGTATTCGACGTGCGGCTAAAATTGTGGACAATGAGGAGTTTGAAGCCTTGATTCGTACGGGTCAATTGATTGATTTGCGTGATCCAGCAGAATTCCACAGAAAACATATTCTTGGAGCTCGCAATATTCCTTCAAGTCAGTTGAAAACTAGTCTTGCAGCCCTTCGTAAAGACAAACCTGTCCTTCTTTACGAAAACCAACGTGCGCAACGGGTTACAAATGCAGCCCTTTATTTGAAAAAACAAGGTTTTTTTGAGATTTATATCCTTTCTTATGGACTGGATTCTTGGAAAGGGAAAGTGAAGACTAGCTAACCTTATTTCCAAAGTAGTCGAATGATAGGATGAAGCTATTGTTTTATGGTATAATTAATTTGTATAAAATTTAAGGAGTTCTTAGAACATGAAAGAAAAGAAGAAAAATCCACTTTTTGTGGGTATCTTGTCGATTATTCTTGGTTTGTTATTTCCGTTGGGAGGTATTGGTTTAGGTATTACCAGTTTATTGTATGCTAACTCACTTCAAAAAGAATCTGGACTAGACTATAAAACAGAAAAAATTATAGCTATTGTAGGGATTGTAGTTTCCGTAATTAATTGGGTTTTAGGATTGATTCTTTTTATGAATTAACTAGTGTAAAACAAAAAAAGCTTTATTTGAAAGCTTTTTTGTTTTATCCACTTTTCTCTAAGTAGTTTTTAATGATTTTCAATTCCTCTTGGTTCAAGGGACGGTATTGACCTTCTGCTAGTTCTGGGTCTAATGTAAACTCACCAAACTGAATTCTTTTGAGTGAGGTCACCTTGACACCAACCGAGAGAAACATTTTCTTAACCTGATGAAATTTTCCTTCTGAAATGGTAATAGAGGCTTGACTGTGGGAAGGACTTGCAGATAGAATTTCTAGGCTTGCAGGTTTACAGATAGTACCATCTAAAAAGACAATTCCTTTTTGAAAGGCTTGGATATGGTCAGGTGTTAGAAGTCCATTAACCTCAACTTGATAAGTCTTATCGACATGATATTGGGGATGGAGGAGTTGGAAGCCCAAGGGACCGTTATCGGTCAAGAGAAGGAGTCCTGTCGTATCTCGGTCCAGTCGGCCGACGGCATAGAGCTTGTCAGACTGGATGTCAGGCGGAAGGAGTTCCATGACGGTTGGAAGTTTCTTGTCTTTGTTGGCTGTAACGACACCAGCAGGCTTATGAAGCATAAGATAGGTGTGCTCATAGCCTTGAATGATTTGGTCCTGAAAAAGGAGTTCCTGTAGTCCTGTATCGATATTTTGGGCTAGGGAGCGGGCTGGGCAACCATCGACTAGAATTTCTCCTTTAAGTAAGGCTTGTTTCATGGCCTTTCGGCTGATTTTTTCTTGGGCTAATAAATTATCTAAACGCATACTGTGCCTATCTTATCATAAGTCGCTTGCTTTGAAAAGGCTTGACGTGAAAAGAAAAGCAGAGTGAAAACATTTACACTTGCTTGAATTATGTTATTTACCTGAAATTATGGTATAATTGCTCAGTTAGAAAATAAATTTTGAATATTATAGAGGAAATCATGACAAAATTAAGAGAAGATATCCGTAACATTGCGATTATCGCCCACGTTGACCACGGTAAAACAACCCTCGTTGACGAATTATTGAAACAATCAGAAACGCTTGATGCACGTACTGAATTGGCAGAGCGTGCTATGGACTCAAACGATATCGAAAAAGAGCGTGGAATTACCATCCTTGCTAAAAATACAGCCGTTGCCTACAACGGAACTCGTATCAACATCATGGATACACCAGGACACGCGGACTTCGGTGGAGAAGTTGAGCGTATCATGAAAATGGTCGACGGTGTTGTCTTAGTCGTAGATGCCTACGAAGGAACAATGCCACAGACTCGTTTTGTATTGAAAAAAGCCTTGGAACAAGACCTTGTGCCAATCGTGGTTGTTAACAAAATCGACAAACCATCAGCTCGCCCAGCTGAAGTAGTGGACGAAGTCTTGGAGCTTTTCATCGAGCTTGGTGCAGATGATGACCAGCTTGATTTCCCAGTGGTGTATGCTTCAGCTATCAACGGAACTTCTTCATTGTCAGATGATCCAGCTGACCAAGAAGCGACTATGGCGCCAATCTTTGACACAATTATTGACCATATCCCAGCTCCAGTAGATAACTCAGATGATCCTTTGCAGTTCCAAGTGTCACTTTTGGACTACAATGACTTCGTTGGTCGTATCGGTATTGGTCGTGTCTTCCGTGGTACAGTTAAGGTTGGGGACCAAGTTACCCTTTCTAAACTTGATGGCACAACTAAAAACTTCCGTGTTACAAAACTCTTCGGTTTCTTTGGATTGGAACGTCGTGAAATCCAAGAAGCTAAAGCGGGTGACTTGATTGCCGTTTCTGGTATGGAAGATATCTTTGTCGGTGAAACCATCACTCCAACAGATGCAGTTGAAGCTCTTCCAATTCTACACATCGATGAGCCAACTCTTCAAATGACTTTCTTGGTCAACAACTCACCATTTGCTGGTAAAGAAGGTAAATGGGTGACTTCTCGTAAGGTGGAAGAACGTTTGCAGGCAGAATTGCAAACAGACGTTTCCCTTCGTGTTGACCCAACGGATTCACCAGATAAATGGACAGTTTCAGGACGTGGAGAATTGCACTTGTCAATCCTTATCGAAACAATGCGCCGTGAGGGATATGAACTTCAAGTATCTCGTCCAGAAGTTATCGTAAAAGAAATCGATGGTGTCAAATGTGAGCCATTTGAACGTGTACAAATCGACACTCCAGAAGAATACCAAGGATCTGTTATCCAAAGCCTTTCTGAACGTAAGGGTG
>CAUQTL010000011.1:0-28280 GCA_963521035.1 uncultured Streptococcus sp. | reverse complement strand
AAATTAACAGCACTTGAAGGTACTCCAAACGCAACGAAAGAAGAAAAAGATGCGGCTAAACAAGCAGCACAAGACGCAGCAACAAAAGCAAATCAAGCAATTGACGCAGCAACGGACAATGCAGGAGTAGCAACAGCTCAAACAGACGGTATAGCAGCAATTGAAGCTGTAACCCCAACAGTAGCAGTTAAAGCAAATGTGCGTAAAGAATCTAAAGAATTGCCAAATACAGGTACAGCAGATTCTACTGTAGCTATGGTAGCAGCTGCCGCAAGTGCAGTACTTGGTCTAGGTCTTGTAGGCCGTCGTCGTAAAGAAGATGAAGAAGTATAATTTATATATGAACTAATCTAATCTTTTAGTAAAATTTGTATTTGATTTTATAGCTTATATAGAATTTCTTAAAAAATCTCCTAGTAGTCCATTGATTGCTAGGAGATTTTGTTTCTTTGTCAATTATATAAGGTATCGAAACTGGAATAGTAGGACATGACTTCTGAAGCATTGTTAGAAATTAATTTGACTTTCCTAATATCTTAGTTCACATCTTCGATAATTAAAAATACGATTATTAATTTTTACGAATAATATAGAAAAGGAGGGAAATCATGTTTGTTGCGAGAGATGCTAGGGGAGAATTGGTAAATGTGTTAGAGGATAAACTTGAGAAGGAAGAATACACCTGCCCAGCTTGTGGAGGTCAGCTCCGTTTGCGTCAAGGACCAAGTGTCCGGACCCATTTTGCCCACAAAACCTTAAAAGACTGTGATTTTTCCTCTGAAAATGAAAGTCAAGAACACTTGGAAAACAAGGAAGTCCTTTATCACTGGTTGAACAAAGAGGCAGAGGTGCAATTAGAATACCCTCTTCCAGACCTTAAACAGATTGCGGATGTATTTGTAAATCGTAATCTAGCTCTAGAAGTCCAATGTAGTCCCTTGCCTCAAAAAGTTCTTAAAGAGCGTAGCGAGGGCTATCGTAGTCAGGGTTACCAAGTACTGTGGTTGCTGGGAGAAAAACTTTGGTTCAAGGAGCGGTTGACTCGTCTGCAAGAAGGTTTTCTCTATTTCAGTCAAAACATGGGCTTTTATGTTTGGGAATTAGACAGTGAAAAACAAGTTTTAAAGCTTAAATATCTCATCCACCAGGATCTCCGAGGCAGACTCCATTATCAGATTAAGGAATTTCCCTATGGTCACGGTAGTCTACTGGAGATATTACGTCTTCCCTATAAGAAACAAAAAATATCGCATTTTACAGTTTCTCAAGATAAGGACATCTGTCGCTATATCCGGCAACAACTGTTTTATCAAAATCCTATTTGGATGAAAGCACAAGCAGAAGCCTATCAGAAGGGAGAAAATCTCCTGACTTATGAACTAAAAGAATGGTATCCACAAATTCGACCACTAGTAGGTGATTTTTGCCAAATTGAGCAAGATTTGACTCGCTATTATCAGTATTTTCAAACCTATTACCAAAAAAATCCTCAAAATGATTGGCAAAAGCTCTATCCACCAGCCTTTTATCAGCAATATTTCTTGAAAAATATGGTAGAATAGAAAGGATGGAGGAATCTAATGGTATTACAAAGACATGAAATAAATGAAAAAGATACATGGGATCTATCAACGATTTACCCAACTGACCAGGCTTGGGAAGAAGCCTTAAAAGATATAACAGAACAATTGGGGACAGTAGCCCAGTATGAAGGCCATCTCCTGGATAGTGCGGATAGTCTACTCGAAATTACTGAATTTTCTCTTGAAATGGAACGCCAAATGGAGAAGCTTTACGTTTATGCTCATATGAAGAATGACCAAGACACACGTGAAGCCAAGTACCAAGAGTACTATGCCAAGGCCATGACTCTCTATAGCCAGCTAGACCAAGCCTTTTCATTCTATGAACCTGAATTTATGGAGATTAGTGAAAAGCAGTATGCTGACTTTTTAGAAGCTCAGCCAAAATTGCAGGTTTATCAACACTATTTTGACAAGCTTTTGCAAGGCAAGGATCACGTTCTTTCACAACGCGAAGAAGAATTATTGGCTGGAGCTGGGGAAATCTTTGGTTCGGCAAGTGAAACTTTCGCTATCTTGGACAATGCGGATATTGTGTTCCCTTATGTTCTTGACGATGATGGTAAGGAAGTTCAACTCTCTCATGGGACTTACACACGTTTGATGGAGTCTAAAAATCGTGAGGTGCGCCGTGGTGCCTATCAAGCCCTTTATGCGACTTACGAACAATTCCAACACACCTATGCCAAAACCTTGCAGACAAATGTTAAGGTGCAAAACTACCGTGCCAAGGTTCGTAACTACCAGAGTGCTCGTCATGCAGCCCTAGCAGCAAATTTTGTTCCAGAGAGTGTTTATGACAATCTAGTAGCAGCAGTTCGCAAGCACTTGCCACTCTTACATCGTTACCTTGAGCTTCGTTCAAAAATCTTGGGAATTTCAGACCTCAAGATGTACGATGTCTACACACCGCTTTCATCTGTTGAATACAGTTTCACCTACCAAGAAGCCTTGAAAAAGGCAGAAGAGGCCTTGGCAGTCTTGGGTGAGGATTACTTGAGCCGTGTTAAACGTGCCTTCAGCGAGCGTTGGATTGATGTTTACGAAAATCAAGGCAAGCGTTCAGGTGCCTATTCTGGTGGTTCTTACGATACCAATGCCTTTATGCTCCTTAACTGGCAGGACAATCTAGACAATCTCTTCACCCTTGTTCATGAAACAGGTCACAGTATGCATTCAAGCTATACTCGTGAAACTCAGCCTTATGTTTACGGAGATTATTCTATCTTCTTGGCTGAGATTGCCTCAACTACCAATGAAAATATCTTGACGGAGAAATTATTGGAAGAAGTGGAAGATGATGCAACGCGCTTTGCTATTCTCAATAACTTCCTAGATGGTTTCCGTGGAACAGTTTTCCGCCAAACTCAATTTGCTGAGTTTGAACACGCGATTCACCAAGCGGATCAAAATGGTGAAGTCTTGACAAGTGATTTCCTAAATAAACTCTACGCAGACTTGAACCAAGAGTATTATGGTTTGAGTAAGGAAGACAATCCTGAAATCCAATACGAGTGGGCTCGTATTCCACACTTCTACTATAACTACTATGTATACCAATATTCAACAGGTTTTGCAGCAGCCTCAGCCTTGGCTGAAAAGATTGTCCATGGTAGTCAAGAAGACCGTGACCGCTATATCGACTACCTCAAGGCAGGTAAATCTGACTATCCACTTAATGTCATGAGAAAAGCTGGCGTTGATATGGAGAAGGAAGACTATCTCAACGATGCCTTTGCAGTCTTTGAACGTCGTTTGAATGAGTTTGAAGCCCTTGTTGAAAAATTGGGATTGGCATAAGATGGTTGAATCGTATAGTAAGAATGCCAACCATAACATGCGTCGTCCTGTTGTCAAGGAAGAAATTGTAGACTTGATGCGTCAGCGCCAAAAGCAAGTCACAGGCTCTTTGAAAGAATTGGAAGATTTTGCCCGAAAGGAAAATATTCCCATTATTCCCCATGAAACGGTTGCTTATTTCCGTTTTCTCATGGAAACCATACAACCTAAAAATATTCTGGAAATTGGGACGGCCATCGGGTTTTCAGCACTCTTGATGGCGGATCATGCGCCAAAGGCCAAGATTACAACCATTGACCGCAATCCAGAAATGATTTGTTTTGCCAAGGATAATTTCGCCCAGTTTGACAGTCGCAAGCAAATTACGCTCCTAGAAGGAGATGCGGTAGATGTCTTATCTACCTTGACAGAGTCCTATGATTTCGTCTTTATGGATTCTGCCAAGTCTAAATACATCGTCTTTCTGCCAGAAATCCTCAAGCATTTGGAAGTCGGTGGTGTGGTTGTCTTGGATGATATTTTCCAAGGTGGTGATGTTGCTAAGGACATTATGGAAGTTCGTCGTGGCCAGCGAACTATTTACAGAGGACTTCAAAGACTATTTGATGCAACCTTAGACAATCCAGGACTCACCGCAACATTAGTACCTCTGGGGGACGGCATTCTCATGCTTCGTAAAAATGTAGCAGACGTTCAATTGCCTGACAGCGAATGATTTTCAGAAAAATTTAAGAAAATATAGTAAAATAGATAGGGTAACACTTATCTCAAAGGAGTAGACATGAAGAAAAAACTATTGGCAGGTGCCATTACATTATTATCAGTAGCAACATTAGCAGCTTGTTCGAAAGGTTCAGAAGGGGCAGACCTTATCAGCATGAAAGGGGATGTCATCACAGAACATCAATTTTATGAGCAAGTGAAAAGCAACCCTTCAGCACAACAAGTCTTGTTGAACATGACCATCCAAAAAGTATTTGAGAAGCAATATGGCTCAGAAGTAGATGACAAAGAAGTCAACGATACTATTGCCGAAGAAGAGAAACAATATGGTGAGAACTACCAACGTGTCTTATCGCAAGCAGGAATGACTCTTGAAACACGTAAAGCTCAAATTCGTACAAGTAAATTGGTTGAGTTGGCAGTTAAGAAAGCAGCAGAAGCTGAATTGACAGATGATGCTTACAAGAAGGCTTATGACGAGTACACTCCAGATGTAACGGCTCAAATCATCCGTTTGGACAATGAAGACAAAGCTAAAGAAATTCTTGAAAAAGCTAAAGCTAGTGATGCAGACTTTGCTCAATTAGCCAAAGATAATTCAACAGATGAGAAAACTAAAGCGAATGGTGGAGAAATCACTTTTGATTCTGCTTCAACAGAAGTACCAGATCAAGTTAAGAAAGCAGCTTTTGCTTTAGATGTAAATGGTGTTTCTGATGTGATTAGTGTTACTGGAACACAAGCCTACAGTAGCCAATATTACATTGTGAAACTCATTAAGAAAACAGAAAAATCATCTAATATCGATGACTACAAAGAAAAATTGAAAACTGTTATCTTGACTCAAAAACAAAATGACGCATCATTTGTTCAAAGCATTATCGGAAAAGAATTGCAAGCAGCCAACATCAAGGTTAAAGACCAAGCCTTCCAAAATATCTTTACTCAATACATCGGTGGTGGAGATTCAAGCTCAAGCAGTTCTTCAAAAGAATAAAACAGAAAAGAGCCAAGTGCTCTTTTTCTTATGAGAAAATCTTCTATCTTGAGGGTAAGAGTTTTTTTCTTTCGGAAAAAATGGTATAATAGCAATCAAAACTAGAAAATAAACGGAATTTGGGAATAATTTCTTTTGTTCTCATTAGATTGGTGATACTATGAAGATTAGTAAGAGGCACCTGTTAAACTATTCTATTCTAGTTCCTTACTTGCTTTTATCTATTTTGGGCTTGATTGTAGTTTATTCTACAACCAGTGCCATTCTTATCGAAGAAGGTAAAAGTGCCCTCCAATTGGTTCGAAGTCAGGGAATGTTTTGGATATTTAGTTTAATATTGATTGCCTTGATATATAAGCTGAAACTGAATTTTTTAAGAAAAGAACGACTCTTATTTATTGTTATGTTTGTTGAGCTGATTCTTTTAGCTCTGGCTCGGATAATTGGTACGCCAGTCAATGGAGCCTATGGTTGGATTTCAGTAGGACCTTTGACCATTCAGCCAGCAGAGTATTTGAAGATTATCATCGTCTGGTACTTGGCCCAACGTTTTTCAAAACAACAGGATGAAATTGGGATTTACGATTTTCAAGTTTTAACTCAAAATCAATGGATTCCTCGTGCTTTTAATGATTGGCGCTTCGTCCTACTAGTAATGATAGGAAGTTTAGCTATTTTCCCAGATTTGGGGAATGCTACCATCCTAGTTCTTGTCGCCTTGATTATGTATACAGTTAGTGGAATTGCTCATCGTTGGTTTATAGTCTTTATCGGTGTATTATTTGGAGTTTCAGCCCTATCCTTATCAGCTATCTCTATGATCGGGGTTGATAAGTTTTCAAAAGTTCCAGTATTTGGTTACGTTGCTAAGCGTTTCAGTGCCTACTTTAATCCCTTTGCCGATTTGGCAGGGTCAGGCCACCAACTTGCAAATTCCTACTTTGCCATGGTAAATGGTGGGTGGTTTGGTCTAGGCTTAGGAAATTCAATAGAAAAACGTGGTTATTTACCAGAGGCACATACAGACTTTGTATTTTCAATTGTTATTGAAGAGTTTGGATTTGTGGGAGCTAGCTTGATTTTAGCCCTTGTCTTTTTCCTGATTTTGCGGATTATCCTAGTCGGTATTCGTGCTAAGAATCCCTTTAATTCCATGATGGCGATTGGGGTTGGGGGGATGATGTTGGTACAGGTCTTTGTCAATATCGGTGGAATTTCAGGCATTATTCCTTCGACAGGAGTAACCTTCCCCTTCTTATCACAAGGGGGGAACAGTCTCCTAGTCTTGTCTGTAGCCATCGCCTTTGTCTTAAATATTGATGCAAGTGAAAAACGTGCCCAATTATATGAGGAGTTAGAAGCTCACTCATCAAACTATATGTAGAGTTGATAGTGGAAAGGATTACCTATGTCTCTTCAAAAATTAGAAAACTATAGTAATAAAGCTGTCGTGCAAGAAGAAGTATTGATTTTAACAGAATTGTTAGAAGATATCACTAAAAATATGCTTGCACCAGAGACTTTTGAAAAAATCATGCAGTTGAAAGAATTGTCAACTCAAGAAGATTATCAAGGCTTGAACCAATTGGTTACTAGCCTGACAAATGATGAAATGGCTTATATTTCACGCTATTTCTCAATTTTGCCTCTCTTGATTAATATTTCAGAAGACGTGGATTTGGCCTATGAAATCAACCACCAAAATAATATTGATCAAGATTATCTTGGGAAATTATCAGCAACAATCAAAATGGTTGCTGAAAAAGAAAATGCGGTTGAAATTCTTGAACACTTGAATGTTGTACCTGTTTTGACTGCCCATCCAACACAAGTACAACGTAAGAGTATGTTGGATTTGACTAACCATATCCATACCCTCTTGCGTAAGTATCGTGATGTGAAATTAGGCTTGATTAATAAGGAAAAATGGCATAATGATCTCCGTCGTTACATTGAGATTATCATGCAGACAGATATGATTCGTGAAAAGAAATTGAAAGTAACCAATGAAATCACGAATGTTATGGAGTACTACAATAGTTCATTCCTGAAGGCAGTTCCTCATTTGACTGCTGAGTACAAGCGTCTGGCTAAAAAACATGGCTTGGAGTTGAAACATCCTAAACCAATTACCATGGGTATGTGGATTGGTGGAGACCGTGATGGTAATCCATTTGTTACAGCAGATACCTTGAAACAATCTGCTATGACTCAGTGTGAAGTCATCATGAACTACTATGATGAAAAGATTTACCAACTTTATCGTGAGTTCTCTCTCTCAACCAGTATTGTCAATGTCAGTAAGCAAGTCAGAGAAATGGCTCGTCAATCCAAGGATAACTCGATCTACCGTGAAAAAGAGCTGTATCGTCGTGCCTTGTTTGATATTCAATCAAAAATCCAAGCAACAAAAACCTATCTGATTGAAGATAAGGAAGTTGGGGCTCGCTATGAAACAGCCAATGATTTTTATAAGGATTTGATTACCATCCGTGATTCCCTCTTGGAAAACAAGGGTGAGGCACTGATTTCTGGTGATTTTGTTGAGTTGATCCAGGCAGTTGAAATTTTTGGTTTCTATTTGGCATCTATTGACATGCGTCAAGATTCTAGTGTTCATGAAGCCTGTGTAGCTGAACTCTTGAAATCAGCAGGTATTCATTCTCATTATAGCGAACTAAGTGAAGGAGAAAAATGCCAGCTTCTCTTGAAAGAATTAGAAGAAGATCCACGTATTCTTTCTGCTACTCATGTTGAAAAATCAGAGTTACTTGAAAAAGAATTGGCTATTTTTAAGGCTGCTCGTAATTTGAAAGATAAATTAGGTGACGATGTTATTCGTCAGACCATCATTTCACATGCAACCAGCGTATCAGACATGTTGGAATTGGCTATCTTGCTAAAAGAAGTAGGGCTAGTTGATAAAGAAAGAGCTCGCGTCCAAATCGTTCCTCTCTTTGAAACAATTGAGGACTTGGACCACTCAGAAGAAACTATGAGAGAGTACCTTTCTCTTCCTCTTGCCAAGAAATGGATTGCTTCGCGCAATAACTACCAAGAAATCATGCTTGGCTACTCTGATAGTAATAAAGATGGTGGTTATCTTTCATCATGTTGGACCCTCTACAAGGCTCAACAACAATTGACTGCTATTGGAGATGAATTTGGCGTGAAGGTTACCTTCTTCCATGGCCGTGGTGGTACTGTTGGTCGTGGTGGGGGACCAACTTATGAAGCTATCACATCTCAACCACTCAAGTCAATCAAGGATCGTATCCGTTTGACGGAGCAGGGTGAAGTAATTGGCAATAAATACGGTAATAAAGATGCTGCCTACTATAACCTTGAAATGCTAGTATCTGCAGCCATTAACCGTATGATTACTCAGAAGAAGAGTGATACCAATACATCCAATCGATATGAAGCCATTATGGATCAAGTGGTGGACCGTAGTTACGATATCTACCGTGATTTGGTCTTTGGTAATGACCATTTCTATGATTATTTCTTCGAGTCAAGTCCAATCAAGGCTATTTCAAGCTTTAATATTGGTTCTCGTCCAGCTGCTCGTAAGACTATTACTGAAATCGGTGGTTTGAGAGCCATCCCTTGGGTCTTCTCATGGTCTCAAAGTCGTGTCATGTTCCCTGGCTGGTATGGGGTTGGTTCAAGCTTCAAGGAATTTATCGATAAAAATCCAGAGAATATCGCTATCTTACGAGATATGTACCAAAACTGGCCTTTCTTCCAATCGCTCCTTTCAAATGTTGATATGGTCTTGTCAAAATCAAATATGAACATTGCTTTTGAATATGCCAAACTGTGTGAGGATGAAGAAGTAAAAGCAATCTATGAGACTATTCTAAATGAATGGCAAGTTACCAAGGAAGTTATCTTGGCTATCGAAGGCTATGACGAATTATTAGCTGAAAATCCATATCTAAAAGCAAGTTTGGATTACCGTATGCCTTACTTTAATATCCTTAACTATATCCAGTTGGAGTTGATTAAACGTCAACGCCGAGGAGAATTATCTAGTGACCAAGAAAAATTAATCCATACAACCATCAACGGAATTGCGACAGGATTGCGTAATTCTGGCTGATACCTATCAAACTTCCTCTTTTCTATAGGGGAAGTTTTTGATATTTCAAAAAAATGCTAAAAGAGTCTTGACAAGTAGTTGAAAAATGATATAATTTAACCATTCAGAAAAGTAATCATATAAACTTTTTAGAGAGTCTGTGGTAGCTGAAAACAGATAAGTGATGATGATGAAAATTGGGCTGAATGTTATTTAGAATTTGAAATCATAAAAATTCGGTGAGCACACCTTACAGTGCATCTCGTTATTGCGAGACAGAGCGATAGGGAAATTCCCTATAATTGAGGTGGTACCGCGCATCGACGTCCTCACACAAGTTTTTTTGTGTGAGGACTTTTTTGATGGAGGTTAGTATGGAAAGAAAACGATGGCGTCAATTGTTTATACTCAATGAAAATCAAAAAGCAAACTAGGAAGCTAGCCGCAGGTTGCTCAAAGCACTGCTTTGAGGTTGTGGATAGAACTGACGAAGTCAGTAACCATAGCTACGGTAAGGCGACGCTGACGTGGTTTGAAGAGATTTTCGAAGAGTATTAGATAAGTGAAGTATTTTAAAGGAATAAAAGGAGAAATAGAATGAAAAATAAACGTTTAATTGGGATTATCGCTGCATTAGCAGTCTTAGTAGCAGGAAGCTTGATTTACTCTTCAATGAATAAACCAGAAGCTAAGAATGAAAAGAAAGTTGCCAAAGTTGGTGTCCTTCAGTTTGTGAGCCATCCATCTCTTGACTTGATTTATAAAGGGATTCAAGATGGACTTGCAGAAGAAGGCTATAAAGATGGTCAAATTAAAATCGACTTTATGAACTCAGAAGGTGACCAAAGTAAGGTTGCGACAATGAGTAAACAATTGGTTGCAAATGGGAATGACCTTGTGGTTGGTATTGCAACACCAGCTGCTCAAGGTTTAGCTAGTGCCACAAAAGATCTACCGGTTATCATGGCTGCTATTACAGACCCAATCGGAGCTAACTTGGTCAAAGATTTGAAAAAACCAGGTGGCAACATTACAGGGGTATCTGACCACAATCCCGCTCAACAACAAGTTGAACTCATCAAAGCTTTGACACCAAATGTGAAAACAATTGGAGCTCTTTACTCAAGTAGTGAAGATAATTCCAAAACTCAGGTAGAAGAATTTAAGGCTTATGCTGAAAAAGCAGGTTTGACAGTCGAAACATTTGCTGTTCCTTCAACAAATGAAATTGCTTCAACAGTTAACGTTATGACTAGCAAGGTTGATGCTATCTGGATTCCAATCGATAACACCATTGCATCTGCATTTTCAACAGTTGTATCAAGCAATCAATCAGCTAAAAAGCCAATCTATCCAAGCGCAACTGCCATGGTAGAAGCAGGTGGTTTGGCATCAGTTGTAGTTGACCAACATGACCTTGGTGTGGCAACTGGTAAAATGATTGCGCAAGTCTTGAAAGGTGCAAAACCAGCCGATACTCCAGTTAATGTCTTTTCAACTGGTAAGTCAGTTATCAACAAAAAATTGGCACAAGAGCTAGGTATTACGATTCCTGATTCTGTTCTAAAAGAAGCGGGACAAGTGATTGAATAATCTGTAATGGAGGAGTTGGGGACATCTCCTCCAATTTTTTACAATAGAAATCATATAGAAAAGGTTAAGAAACAGATGATATTATCTATTATTTCTCAAGGATTTGTCTGGGCTATTTTAGGTCTGGGGATCTTTATGACATTTAGGATTTTGAACTTTCCAGATATGACAACAGAAGGTTCCTTCCCTCTTGGGGGAGCTGTTGCTGTCACTTTGATAACCAAAGGAGTGAACCCATTTTTAGCGACTCTTGTTGCTGTAGGAGCAGGTTGTTTGGCTGGAATGGCAGCAGGACTTCTTTATACAAAAGGGAAGATCCCAACCTTGCTCTCAGGGATTTTGGTGATGACTTCCTGTCACTCTATCATGCTCTTGATTATGGGACGTGCAAATTTAGGATTGCTTGGAACCAAGCAAATCCAGGATGTTTTGCCTTTTGATTCAGATTTGAACCAACTCTTGACAGGTCTCATCTTTGTCAGTCTTGTTATTGCTCTCATGCTCTTTTTCTTGGATACCAAACTAGGACAAGCCTATATTGCTACAGGTGACAATCCTGATATGGCTAGAAGTTTCGGGATTCATACTGGACGCATGGAGCTCATGGGCTTGGTCTTATCAAATGGTGTGATTGCCCTTGCAGGTGCCCTCATTGCTCAGCAAGAAGGGTATGCTGATGTGTCTCGAGGAATCGGGGTTATCGTTGTAGGTCTTGCAAGTTTGATTATTGGAGAAGTTATTTTCAAGAGTTTGAGCTTGGCAGAGCGTCTGGTTGCCATCGTTGTGGGTTCTATTGCCTATCAATTCTTAGTGTGGGCAGTTATTGCGCTTGGATTTAATACAAGTTACCTTCGTTTGTACAGCGCCGTGATTTTAGCAGTCTGCCTCATGATTCCAACATTTAAGCAAACAATCTTGAAAGGAGCCAAATTAAGCAAATGACAGCAATTGTAGAATTAAAAAATGCAACCAAAGTCGTTAAAAATGGCTTTGATGAAGAAAAGATTATTTTAAATGATGTTTCCTTAGAAATTTTTGAACAGGATTTCATCACGATTTTAGGTGGAAATGGTGCTGGGAAATCAACTCTCTTTAACACTATTGCAGGAACCTTGTCATTAACCAGTGGAACCATCCGTATTTTGGGTGAAGATGTTACCAAGTTTTCACCAGAGAAGCGGGCTAAGTATTTGTCTCGAGTCTTCCAAGATCCCAAGATGGGGACAGCTCCCCGTATGACGGTGGCTGAAAATCTTTTGATTGCCAAGTTTCGTGGTGAAAAGCGTGGACTGTTTCCGAGACGTCTGGCTAGCTATAAGGATGAGTTTCAGGCAACTATTGAAAAAGTGGGAAACGGTCTTGAGAAACACTTGAATACACCGATTGAGTTCTTATCAGGTGGACAAAGACAGGCTTTGAGTCTCTTGATGGCAACCTTGAAGCGTCCTGAATTACTCTTGTTAGACGAGCATACTGCAGCCCTTGATCCAAAGACCAGTGTGGCCTTGATGGAATTGACGGATGAATTTGTCAAGAAGGACCAGCTGACAGCGCTTATGATTACCCACCATATGGAAGATGCTCTCAAATATGGCAATCGCTTAATTGTCATGAAAGAAGGACGAATTATCCAAGATTTGAAACAAGAAGAAAAAGCAAAAATGAAAATCTCTGATTATTATCAGCTCTTTGAATAAAGTAGGGAAAATGAGTGAAATGGTTTACTTTTTTTCTGAAATAAAGTATACTATATAAAGTAAACTATGATAACATGGAGGTATTGTGTATGGTTGACAAACAAGTCATTGAAGAAATCAAAAACAATGCCAACATTGTGGAAGTCATAGGAGATGTGATTTCTTTACAAAAGGCAGGACGGAACTATCTAGGGCTCTGTCCTTTTCATGGTGAAAAAACACCTTCTTTCAACGTTGTAGAGGATAAGCAGTTTTACCACTGTTTTGGTTGTGGTCGCTCAGGTGACGTCTTTAAGTTCATCGAGGAGTACCAAGGGGTTCCCTTTATGGAGGCTGTCCAGATCTTAGGTCAGCGTGTCGGGATAGAGGTGGAAAAAACGCTTTATAGTGAACAGAAGCCAGCTTCACCCCACCAAGCTCTTTATGATATGCACGAAGATGCAGCCAAATTTTATCATGCTATTCTTATGACAACGACCATGGGGGAGGAGGCCAGAAACTACCTTTATCAGCGTGGTTTGACAGATGAAGTGCTCAAGCATTTTCGGATTGGTTTAGCACCTTCAGAACGAAACTATCTCTATCAACGTTTGTCTGGTCAGTATCGTGATGAGGATTTCTTGGATTCGGGACTGTTTTATCTCTCGGATGCTAATCA
This sequence comes from uncultured Streptococcus sp., assembly GCA_963521035.1. Lineage (GTDB taxonomy): Bacteria > Bacillota > Bacilli > Lactobacillales > Streptococcaceae > Streptococcus. Next base: position 15,145 of record CAUQTL010000011.1, on the reverse strand, counting down.
ATTTGTAGACACCTTTCACAATCGGATTATGTTTCCCCTGACAAATGACCAGGGAAAGGTCATTGCCTTCTCAGGTCGTATCTGGCAGAAAACGGATTCACAAACTTCTAAGTATAAAAATAGCCGATCGACTGCAATTTTTAACAAAAGTTACGAATTATATCATATGGATAGGGCAAAAAAATCTTCTGGAAAAGCCAGTGAGATTTATCTGATGGAAGGATTCATGGATGTTATTGCAGCCTATCGGGCTGGAATCGAAAATGCTGTGGCGTCCATGGGAACGGCCTTGAGTCGTGAGCATGTTGAGCATCTGAAAAGGCTAACCAAGAAGTTGGTTCTTGTTTACGATGGCGATAAGGCTGGGCAAGCTGCGACATTGAAAGCGCTGGACGAAATTGGCGATATGCCTGTGCAGATCGTTAGCATGCCTGATAACTTGGATCCAGATGAGTATATACAAAAAAATGGTCCAGAAGACTTGGCCTATCTATTAACGAAAACTCGTATTAGTCCGATTGAGTTTTACATTCATCAGTATAAGCCTGAAAATGGTGAAAATCTGCAGGCTCAGATTGAGTTTATTGAAAAAATAGCTCCCTTGATTGTTCAAGAAAAGTCTATCACTGCTCAAAACAGTTATATTCATATTTTAGCTGACAGTTTGGCGTCCTTTGATTATGCCCAGATTGAGCAGATTGTTAATGAGAGTCGTCAGGCACAAAGGCAGAATCGCATGGAAGGGATTTCCAGACCGACGCAAATTACTATGCCTGTCACCAAGCAGTTATCAGCTATTATGAGGGCAGAAGCTCATCTACTTTATCGAATGATGGAATCCCCCCTTATTTTAAACGATTACCGTTTGCGAGAAGACTTTGCATTTGACACTCCTGAATTTCAGGTTTTATATGACTTGCTTGGCCAGTATGGAAATCTTCCTCCAGAAGTTCTAGCAGAGCAGACAGAGGAAGTTGAAAGAGCATGGTATCAAGTTTTAGCTCAGGATTTACCATCTGAGATGTCACCTCAGGAACTTAGTGAAGTAGAAATGACTCGAAACAAGGCTCTCTTGAATCAGGACAATATGAGAATCAAAAAGAAGGTGCAGGAAGCTAGCCATGTAGGAGATACCGACACAGCCCTAGAAGAATTGGAACGTTTAATTTCCCAAAAGAGAAGAATGGAGTAATAATGGCAACAAAACAAAAAGAAGTAACAACATTTGATGTACAAGTAGCAGAATTTATCCGTAATCATAAACAAAAAGGGACAGCAACTGATGATGAAATCAATGCAAGTCTAGTGATTCCTTTTACCTTGGATGCTGATGGGATTGAAGATCTCTTGCAACGAATTCAGGATGCAGGGATTTCTATCACAGATAACGAAGGAAATCCAAGTGCGCGTGTTCTTAGCGCTGAAGAAGAGCCAGAACTCAGCGATGAGGACTTGATTGGGTCAACTTCGGCTAAGGTCAACGACCCTGTCCGTATGTACTTGAAAGAAATCGGGGTCGTTCCTCTCTTGACCAATGAAGAGGAAAAAGAATTGGCACTAGCAGTTGAAGCTGGTGATATTGAAGCCAAACAACGTCTTGCGGAAGCCAACCTTCGTTTGGTTGTTTCCATTGCCAAGCGTTATGTCGGCCGTGGTATGCAGTTCCTTGACTTGATTCAAGAAGGGAATATGGGCTTGATGAAGGCGGTTGACAAGTTTGACTATTCTAAAGGATTCAAGTTCTCAACTTACGCAACTTGGTGGATTCGTCAGGCTATCACTCGTGCTATTGCGGACCAAGCTCGTACCATCCGTATCCCAGTCCACATGGTTGAAACCATTAACAAGCTTGTTCGTGAACAGCGTAATCTCCTTCAAGAATTGGGACAAGATCCAACACCAGAACAAATCGCTGAACGTATGGATATGACACCTGATAAGGTTCGTGAAATCTTGAAGATTGCCCAAGAACCGGTATCCCTTGAAACTCCAATCGGTGAAGAGGATGATAGCCACCTTGGGGACTTTATCGAAGATGAAGTGATTGAAAATCCAGTGGACTATACAACTCGTATCGTTTTGCGTGAGCAGTTGGATGAGGTCTTGGATACTCTTACAGACCGTGAAGAAAATGTTTTGCGTCTGCGTTTTGGGCTAGATGATGGTAAAATGCGTACCCTTGAAGATGTGGGTAAAGTCTTTAACGTGACTCGCGAGCGTATCCGTCAGATTGAAGCTAAAGCTTTGAGAAAACTACGCCAACCAAGTCGTAGCAAACCGCTTCGTGATTTTATTGAAGACTAAGAGTGAGGATGAATATGACTTATACAGAAGAGCAAATTGAAAACATCAAAACACGAATTTTATCAGCCTTGGAAGAAGTCATCGACCCTGAGTTGGGAATCGATATTGTCAATCTTGGTTTGATTTATGAGATTCGTTTTGACGGCGACACAGGACAAACAGAGATTGATATGACTTTAACAACCATGGGTTGTCCCCTAGCTGATCTTTTGACAGACCAGATTTATGATGCTATGACAGAGGTTCCAGAAGTAACGGATACTGAGGTCAAATTAGTTTGGTATCCAGCCTGGACTGTTGAAAAAATGAGTCGCTATGCACGCATTGCCCTAGGCATTAAGTAAACATATAAAAACATGTGAGAGATTATTGGAAAAGCGAGGAAATTTCCTCTTCTTTTCCTTTAGTCTCTCCTTTCTTTTGCTGATTTTATTCAAAGAAAATGATATAATAGTAGCTATGGAAAAAAAGAAATTACGCATCAATATGTTGAGTTCAAGTGAGAAAGTAGCAGGACAAGGAGTTTCAGGTGCTTACCGTGAATTAGTTCGTCTTCTTCACCGTGATGCCAAGGACCAATTGATTGTTACAGAAAATCTTCCAATAGAGGCAGATGTGACTCACTTTCATACAATTGATTTCCCCTATTATTTATCAACATTCCAGAAGAAACGATCAGGAAGGAAAATTGGCTATGTGCATTTCTTACCTGATACACTTGAGGGGAGTTTGAAAATTCCATTTTTCTTAAAGGGAATTGTGAAACGCTATGTATTTTCTTTTTACAACCGGATGGAGCACTTGGTGGTGGTCAATCCTATGTTTATCGAGGATTTGGTGGCAGCTGGTATTCCACGTGAAAAAGTGACCTATATTCCTAACTTTGTAAACAAGGAAAAATGGCATCCTCTTCCACAGGAAGAGGTAGCGAGACTGCGTACAGAGCTAGGTCTTAGTGACAATCAGTTTATCGTAGTAGGTGCTGGTCAAGTTCAGAAACGCAAAGGGATTGATGATTTTATCCGTCTGGCTGAGGAATTGCCTCAGATTACCTTTATCTGGGCCGGTGGCTTCTCTTTTGGTGGTATGACAGATGGTTATGAACGCTATAAGAAAATTATGGAAAATCCCCCTAAAAATTTGATTTTTCCAGGTATTGTATCGCCAGAGCGGATGCGCGAATTGTATGCCCTAGCGGATCTTTTCTTGCTTCCTAGTTACAATGAGCTCTTTCCGATGACGATTTTAGAGGCTGCCAGTTGTGAAGCTCCGATTATGTTGCGTGATTTAGATCTTTATAAGGTAATTTTGGAGGGAGATTATCGGGCTACAGCAGATAGAGAAGAGATGAAAGAAGCTATTCTGGAATATCAAGCGAATCCTGCTGCTTTAAAAGATTTGAAAGAAAAAGCTAAGAATATTTCTAGAGAGTATTCTGAAGAGCATCTGTTACAAATCTGGTTGGACTTTTATGAGAAACAAGCCGCTTTAGGGAGAAAGTAAAAAGTGAGGTAATCTATGCGAATTGGTTTATTTACAGATACCTATTTTCCTCAGGTTTCAGGTGTTGCGACCAGTATTCGAACCTTGAAAACCGAACTTGAAAAGCAGGGACATGCTGTTTTTATCTTTACAACGACAGATAAGGATGTCAATCGTTATGAAGATTGGCAAATTATCCGCATTCCAAGTGTTCCTTTCTTTGCTTTTAAAGATCGTCGCTTTGCCTATCGAGGTTTCAGCAAGGCGCTTGAAATTGCTAAACAATATCAGCTAGATATTATCCATACTCAGACAGAATTTTCTCTTGGTCTGTTGGGGATTTGGATTGCACGTGAATTGAAGATTCCAGTCATCCATACCTATCACACCCAATACGAAGACTATGTACATTATATTGCCAAAGGGATGTTGATTCGTCCTAGTATGGTCAAGTATCTGGTCAGAGGTTTCCTGCACGATGTGGATGGGGTTATTTGCCCGAGTGAGATTGTCCGTGACTTGTTATCTGACTATAAGGTTAAGGTTGAAAAACGGGTCATTCCAACTGGGATTGAATTAGCCAAGTTTGATCGTCCAGAAATCAAGCAAGAAAATCTGGAAGAACTGCGTAGTAAACTAGGGATTCAAGATGATGAAAAGATGTTGCTTAGTCTTTCCAGAATTTCCTATGAAAAAAATATTCAGGCAGTATTAGCAGCTTTTGCAGAAGTTCTGAAAGAGGAAGACAAGGTTAAACTGGTAGTTGCTGGGGATGGACCTTATCTGGATGACCTCAAAGAGCAAGCCAAGAAACTAGAGATTCAAGACTCCGTTATCTTTACAGGTATGATTGCTCCTAGTGAAACCGCTCTTTACTATAAGGCGGCGGATTTCTTTATTTCAGCATCTACAAGTGAAACGCAAGGTTTGACATACTTGGAAAGTTTGGCTAGTGGGACGCCTGTCATTGCACATGGAAATCCTTATCTGGACAATCTTATCAGTGATAAAATGTTTGGAACCTTGTATTACGGTGAACATGATTTGGCTGGAGCTGTTTTAGAAGCTCTGATTGCAACGCCAGACATGAATGAGCATACTTTATCAGAGAAGTTGTACGAGATTTCAGCTGAGAACTTTGGAAAACGGGTGCATGAGTTTTATCTTGATGCTATTATTTCAAATAATTTCCAGAAAGATTTAGCCAAAGATGATACGGTCAGCCAGCGTATCTTTAAGACAGTTTTGTATTTACCGCAACAGGTGGTTGCTGTGCCCGTAAAAGGCTCTAGACGCATGCTGAGGGCTTCAAAAACACAGTTAATCAGCATCAGAGATTATTGGAAAGACAGTGAAGAATAGAAAGAGGAACAGCTATGAAAAAACAATTAATGAGAAGTGGGCGTGATAAAAAGATTGCGGGTGTTTGTGCTGGGGTAGCCCATTATTTTGATATGGATCCTACTATTGTTCGCGTAATATGGGGTGTTCTTGCTTTTGGTTATGGAGCAGGAATTGTAGCTTATATCATTTTATGGATTATTGCGCCAGTAGCAACTGACTATTGAAAACTAGCTAAATTCATGCTAAGATAATAGAAAATAGAATGTAACGAAGGAGATAAAAATGGCATTTGGAGATAATGGAAATCGTAAAAAAACTATGTTTGAGAAAATAACCTTGTTTATCGTTATTATTATGCTAGTAGCAAGTTTATTGGGAATTTTTGCAACTGCAATTGGTGCCCTCAGTAATCTATAAAATAGATACAAGAACATTTTGTGACTGGGATTTCCCAGCCCTTTTTTAAAGTGAGAAGAAAAAATGAGTATGTTTTTAGATACAGCCAAGATTAAGGTCAAGGCTGGTAATGGTGGCGATGGTATGGTTGCTTTTCGCCGTGAAAAATATGTCCCTAATGGGGGTCCTTGGGGTGGTGATGGTGGACGTGGAGGTAATGTGGTCTTCGTTGTAGACGAAGGACTACGTACCCTCATGGATTTCCGCTATAACCGTCATTTCAAGGCTGATTCTGGTGAAAAAGGAATGACCAAAGGGATGCATGGTCGTGGTGCAGAGGATCTCAGAGTTCGTGTTCCACAAGGTACGACTGTGCGTGATGCTGAGACTGGCAAGGTCTTGACAGATTTGATTGAACATGGTCAAGAATTTATCGTTGCCCACGGTGGTCGTGGTGGACGTGGAAACATCCGATTTGCGACACCAAAAAATCCTGCACCTGAAATCTCTGAAAATGGAGAACCAGGTCAGGAACGTGAGTTACAATTGGAACTAAAAATCTTGGCTGATGTTGGTTTAGTTGGATTCCCATCTGTTGGGAAATCAACACTTTTAAGTGTTATTACCTCAGCTAAACCTAAAATTGGTGCCTACCACTTTACGACCATTGTGCCAAATTTAGGTATGGTTCGTACCCAATCAGGTGACTCCTTTGCAGTAGCCGATCTGCCAGGTTTGATTGAAGGCGCTAGTCAAGGTGTTGGTCTGGGAACTCAGTTCCTCCGTCACATCGAGCGTACACGTGTCATCCTTCATATCATTGATATGTCAGCTAGCGAAGGCCGTGATCCTTATGAGGACTACCTAGCGATCAATAAAGAGTTGGAGTCATACAATCTTCGCCTCATGGAGCGTCCACAGATTATCGTAGCCAACAAAATGGACATGCCTGAGAGTCAGGAAAATCTTGAAGAATTCAAGAAGAAATTAGCTGAAAATTATGATGAATTTGAAGAGTTACCAGCTATCTTCCCAATATCTGGTTTGACCAAGCAAGGTCTAGCAACGCTTTTGGATGCTACAGCTGAATTGCTAGACAAGACACCAGAATTCTTGCTCTACGACGAGTCAGATATGGAAGAAGAAGCCTACTATGGCTTTGACGAGGAAGAAAAAGCCTTTGAAATTAGTCGTGATGACGATGCAACATGGGTACTTTCTGGTGAAAAACTCATGAAACTCTTTAATATGACCAACTTTGATCGTGACGAATCGGTCATGAAATTTGCTCGCCAGCTACGGGGCATGGGGGTTGATGAAGCCCTTCGTGAGCGTGGAGCTAAAGATGGTGATTTGGTCCGCATTGGTAAGTTTGAGTTTGAATTTGTAGACTAGGAGACTGATATGGGAGATAAACCGATATCTTTCCGAGATGCGGATGGCAACTTTGTTTCCGCCGCAGACCTTTGGAATGAAAAGAAATTGGAAGAACTATTTAATCGTCTCAATCCAAATCGTGCTCTGAGGTTAGCACGAACTAAAAAAGAAAATCCATCTCAGTAAAGAATATAACAAAATTCCGTGCCATATCAGACACGGAATTTTCTTATTCTTCAAAGAAAAATGGTGGGGCGAATTTTTTCAATTCTTCAAAGCATCTTTGAGCGGCTTCTGCATCTTCACAGATGACAAGACAGACATCATCGCCACAGAGGCTAGCAATAGCGTCGGGGAAGCTCAAGGCATCAATGATAGAACCAAAGGATTGAGCAAGTCCAGGAAGGGTTTTTAGCAGGACTTGATGTTGAACTGGGCGCATCAAGACAAGAGCATCTTCCATGTAAATTTCGAGACGTTTTTCCCATTTTGAGATAGAACCTGTATTGAGCACGTAGTAAGAGTTGTCTTCTTCTCGTACTTTTGAAAGGTTCATACTTTTAATATCTCTCGAAAGTGTAGCTTGTGTAACTTGAATATCATTATCGGCAAGAAGAGCTTGTAGCTCAGCTTGAGTATGAATCTTGTTTTTCGTTACAAGAGCTCGTATGAGTTGGTGTCGGTGTTCAGATTTATTCATAAAATGTTACTCCTTGTACTAGGTACAGAAAGCGTGGACTGAACGAAATCGTCAGTCGGGTGGTAAGCGGTATTGTCACGTATGATGATTTCAAAGTCAGTAGTATAGGACTAAATGGAGAAAATCCCACTATTTTAACTTGTCACTAGTTGGGTGTAGATGAATAGGCTATCTTATCCGTTTATCTACATTGGTGTCCTCTACTAACAGTAAATCATTCCATTAGGGTAGCCTTTTGTCACGACTTGTTGTGAATTTACGATTAATGTCAATTCACAAAGATTTTTCAACATGTGGTGTGGTAGCGAGTATTATTAATGAGTACACATGTTGGTTAGGGTCTTAGTATCTTTTGTCCAAGCTCCCGTGTAGACCTATCATAAGCCTATTTCGGGATTGCATTTGATACCAAGTTTATGTTTGTTTCAACTGTTTAAGTGGAAATCTTCCATATTGAAAGTCTGATATCATACCTTTTGACAAGGTAGGATAAGACTAGACTGTTCTAGATCGACAGTCAGGTGGTAAGCGGTATTGTCACGGATTGTGATTTCAAAGTCAGTAGTATAGAGGACTAAACGAAGAGTATCTCCTTCTTTTAACTTGTAAATAGTTGGTTGCAGTTCAAACTGGATATCCATCCATTCATCTGCAGTAATATCCTCTACTAACAGTAAATCATTTCTATTTTGTAAATTGAGGTAGCCTTTTGTCACGACGCGTTGTGCATTTTCACGAAAAGGCAATTCGTTAAGATTTTCCAACATGTAGTAGCGACCGTTGTCAATGGTTCTAGCACTTAAAACAGCTGGATAAGGTTGTAGGTATTTTTTTTGTCCATGTTCCATTAGTTGGGCAGATAAGAGCCCCTTATTTGTACTGGATTTGATACGAAGATTGAGTTGGGCACGACCGTTCAGGTGGAGATCCTTGGTCACAGGAAGGTCAATAGTAATCTGATTGACTTTCCCTTGATAGAGTTCTGTATTGAAGGACTGGTAAGTCTTACCATAACGCTCAAAATCCTTATCTGAGTACTGGTTTTGAATGACTTGCTCTTCTTGACCAAGTGCGAAGGTTTCAAAGTTTTCTTTCTCTCCGAAGGTATCAAGTGATAACCAAGTCTGAGGAGCTGTATTATCCTGCCAAATGACAGTAGGAAGTTGGAAATCTGTATCTTGTCCCAGTAATTTCTTTGTCAATAAGGCGTTCATGGACTCACGGAAGTCAATGGACTGCCAGTTGTTCATGTACACATGGGCGCCATTATGGAAAAAGAGATGCTTATTTATATTAGTAGGAAGGGCATGAAACATCTGATAAACATGAAGTGGTTTAACATTCCAATCCTGTGAACCGTGGGTAAAGACAACCTCTGCTTTTACCTTATGGGCATTGGGCAGATAGTTACGGTCATGCCAAAACTGGTTATAGTCGCCGGTCTTTCGTTCCAGTTGTTCTTTTACTTTTTCTAAGTCAGCTTGGTGAGATTCATTGCCACGGGTATAGTCGCCAGCCAAGAGGTTACGAGAGTAGGTTAGTTCAGCAAGGGAGTCAAAGTCCTCACCGGGATAACCGCCTGGGCTGGTTACCAGACCATTTTCACGATAGTAGTTGTACCACGAAGAAATACCAGCCTCGGCAATAATAACCTCTAAACCATCTACACCTGTAGTCGCAAGACCATTGGACATGGTACCTAGATAGGAAAGTCCAGTTGTAGCAACTTTTCCGTTTGACCAGTCAGCCTTGACTTGACGTTGGCGCGTGTGGTCAGTGAAAGCACGGCAACGGCCATTAAGCCAATCGATGACATTTTTATAAGCCTCGATTTGCTGGTAGTCTCCGTTAGTCATGAAACCAGTAGAGTCTTTGGTACCAACACCTGAGACATACAGATTGGCAAAACCTCGTGGAAGGAAGTAGTCGTTGAGAGTATAGCTAGCGTTGATGTGCGTTAGCTTTTCCTCAGTTTCTGACACAAGCTCAGCTTGACCTTGAGGTTGGACGAGATTTAGTTGAGGTTCCTCTAGCTCAATCTTGTGAGCAGGTTTAACCTCGAGATTGCCCTCCATCTTGTAGAGAGCCTTGTCACTAGCCTTGTCATTTGTTCCCTGATGATAGGGACTGGCTGTCATGATAGCAGGGATTTTTCCATCAAAACGAGGACGAATAATGCTAACCTTGACTAAGTCTGGTAGCCCTTTTCGGTCAGTATCGACACGAGACTCAACGTAAACGACTTCTCGAATGGCATCATGGCTAGAAAAAGTAGCCAAACTCTTGCCGTTAAAGTAGTGGTAGTTATTATCCTCAGGAATCAGGCCATCACTGACAAGTTGGTCGATAAGAGTATTTCCCTTTTTAGTGCGCGTATTGAGTAACTGATAGAGATTTTCAATCAAGTTACCATACACAATGGGAAAACCAGTCTCTTTACGAAAAACATCACTGTCTTCGAAGTCAACAAAATAAGAAAAGCCTAAAAGTTGAAAGGCTACAGTGTAGAAAATATCTGCAGTCAACTCTTTGTCTGACTGAAAAAATGTCAGTAAGTCAGTTTTTTTATCTGAAGAAAGTATAGACAAGGGATAATCTGTATTTTGACATGTGAAATAAATTTTACGAATAAAGTCCTCAAATTGCTTTTTTTCTGAATCAGTAGGTTTTAGGTTGAAACCTAAAGAAACTAAATCATTCAGGGCCTGCGTTGATGAAGTTTTAAGATAGCTGTATTGATTAAAACGCATAAGACCTCCTATTTATGAAATATATTAAGGTTATTATATCAAAAAATAGAGAGAAAAGAAACTATAAAAATTAACAGAAATTATAATAAATAAAAATAAGTACTTATGAAATAAACAAGTAAAATGATAAGCTTAAATACAAAAATATTATCGATGCTGTTGAAAATCGGGCAAGGATCGTCTAGTCAACTATGATTTGAGTTATTAGATATTAAAGCATCAGTAATAGTAATAGAAATTTAAAGAAAATGGTATAATATAGTGAGAACGATAGAGGAGAAGTGTAAATTGATCGCACAACTAGATACAAAAACAGTCTATAGTTTTATGGAGAGTGTCATTTCAATCGACAAGTATGTGAGAGTAGCAAAAGACTATGGATACACTCATCTGGCTATGATGGATATTGACAATCTTTATGGGGCTTTCGACTTTCTAGAGGTTACAAAAAAATACGGCATTCATCCTTTATTAGGGCTTGAAATGAATGTGCTTGTAGATGACAAGGATGTGAATCTGCGCTTTTTAGCTCTATCTAGTGTGGGCTATCAGCAGTTGATGAAACTTTCAACAGCCAAGATGCAGGGGGAGAAAAGTTGGTCAGTTCTATCTCAGTATCTAGAGGATATTACGGTAATTGTGCCTTATTTTGAAGAACTTGAGTTGTTAAATCTAGGCTGTGATTACTATATAGGGGTTTACCCAGAAACACTAGCAAGCGAATTTCATCATCCTATTTTGCCCCTTTATCGGGTCAATGCTTTTGAAAGCAGGGATAGAGAAGTTCTGCAAGTCTTAACAGCAATCAAAGAAAACCTACCGCTTAGAGAAGTCCCTTTGCGCTCGCGACAAGATGTCTTTATATCAGCAAGTTCTTTAGAGAAATTATTCCTAGAACGTTTTCCTCAAGCCTTGGACAATTTAGAAAAGCTTATTTCAGGCATTTCTTATGACTTGGATACTAGTCTAAAATTGCCTCGTTTTAATCCAGCAAGGCCAGCAGTAGAAGAATTGAGAGAACGTGCTGAATTGGGGCTTGCTCAGAAGGGGTTAACTGGTAAAGAATATCAAGACCGTCTAGACCAAGAATTGGCTGTTATTCATGATATGGGCTTTGATGATTATTTCTTGGTTGTTTGGGATTTATTGCGTTTTGGACGTTCGAATGGCTATTATATGGGAATGGGACGGGGTTCTGCAGTAGGCAGCTTGGTTTCTTATGCCTTAGATATTACAGGGATTGACCCGGTGGAGAAGAATCTCATTTTTGAACGCTTCCTCAATCGTGAACGCTATACCATGCCTGATATTGATATTGATATCCCAGATATTTATCGTCCAGATTTTATCAGATATGTTGGTAATAAATATGGCAGTAAACATGCGGCTCAAATCGTTACCTTTTCTACTTTTGGTGCTAAGCAAGCTCTTCGAGATGTCTTAAAACGTTTTGGTGTGCCAGAGTATGAATTATCTGCAATTACCAAGAAAATCAGTTTTCGTGATAATCTTAAGTCAGCCTATGAAGGGAACCTTCAGTTTCGTCAGCAAATTAATAGTAAGTTAGAATACCAAAAAGCCTTTGAAATTGCTTGCAAGATTGAGGGCTATCCAAGACAAACCTCTGTCCATGCAGCTGGTGTTGTGATCAGTGACCAAGATTTGACCAACTACATCCCTCTGAAGCATGGTGATGAAATTCCACTGACTCAGTATGATGCTCATGGAGTTGAAGCAAGTGGACTTTTGAAGATGGATTTCCTGGGATTAAGAAATTTGACCTTTGTCCAGAAGATGCAAGAGTTGCTTGCTGAATCAGAAGGTATTCACCTTAAAATTGAAGAAATCGATTTAGAAGACAACGACACCCTAGCTTTATTTGCCTCTGGTAATACAAAAGGTATCTTTCAATTTGAACAACCTGGTGCTATTCGCCTGCTCAAGCGTGTGCAGCCAGTCTGTTTTGAAGATGTCGTAGCAACTACTTCTCTAAATCGACCAGGTGCAAGTGACTACATCAATAATTTTGTGTCAAGAAAGCATGGGCAGGAAGAAGTGACTGTTCTAGATTCAGCACTGGAGGATATTTTGGCTCCAACTTATGGCATTATGCTCTATCAGGAGCAGGTTATGCAGGTTGCTCAGCGATTTGCTGGATTTAGTCTTGGGAAGGCCGACATTTTGCGTCGAGCTATGGGGAAAAAGGATGCCTCTGCTATGCATGAGATGAGGACTTCCTTTATTCAAGGCTCCATAGAAGCTGGTCATACTGCGGAAAAAGCAGAGCAGGTTTTTGATGTTATGGAGAAGTTTGCAGGTTATGGATTTAACAGGTCACACGCCTACGCCTACTCAGCCTTGGCCTTCCAGTTGGCTTATTTTAAAACACATTATCCAGCCATCTTTTATCAGATTATGTTGAATTCTGCCAACAGTGATTATGTAACAGATGCCTTAGAAGCAGGTTTTGAAGTAGCCCCATTGTCCATCAATACTATTCCCTATCACGATAAAATTGCCAACAAGTCTATCTATCTAGGTTTGAAATCGATTAAGGGGCTCAGCAAGGATTTGGCGCTTTGGATTATCGAACATCGACCCTATTCTAACATTGAAGATTTTTTATCTAAACTACCTGAGAATTATTTGAAACTTCCCTTGCTGGAACCTTTGGTAAAAGTTGGTCTTTTCGATTCATTTGAAAAAAATCGTCAAAAAGTATTCAATAATTTAGCTAATCTATTTGAATTTGTGAAAGTGTTAGGAAGCTTATTTGGAGAGACCATTTATAGTTGGCAAGATTCGGAGGACTGGTCGGAGCAAGAAAAATTCTACATGGAACAAGAGCTTCTAGGAGTAGGCGTGAGCAAACATCCTCTACAAGCTATTGCAAGTAAGGTTATTTATCCGATTACCCCAATTGGAAATTTGTCAGAAAATAGCTACGCTATTATTTTGGTTGAAGTTCAGAAAATAAAAGTAATTCGTACCAAAAAGGGCGAAAACATGGCTTTCTTACAGGTAGATGACAGTAAGAAAAAATTGGATGTTACACTTTTTTCAGATTTATATCGACAGGTTGGACAGGAAGTAAGAGAAGGAGCCTTCTACTATATCAAAGGGAAAGTCCAGTCACGTGACGGTCGTCTGCAAATGATTGCACAAGAAATAAGAGAAGCAGTGGCTGAACGCTTCTGGATTCAGGTGAAGAATCATGACTCGGATCAAGAGATGTCACGTATTTTAGACCAGTATAAAGGCCCAATCCCAGTCATTATCAGGTATGAAGAGGAACAGAGAACAATTGTTTCTCCCAACCATTTTGTAGCTAAATCTGATGAATTAGAAGTGAAATTGGATGAAATCGTTATGAAAACGATTTATCGCTAAAATTACGGAAAATAGAAGAATTTTCAATGTAAATGTGGTATAATCAGTAAGAATGTTAAAAGAAAAAGGAGCATAACCAAATGAAACGTATTGCTGTTTTGACTAGTGGTGGAGACGCCCCTGGTATGAACGCTGCCATCCGAGCAGTTGTTCGTCAAGCAATTTCAGAAGGAATGGAAGTGTTTGGTATCTATGATGGATATGCTGGTATGGTTGCCGGTGAAATTCATCCCCTAGATGCAGCTTCAGTAGGAGACATCATTTCTCGTGGTGGTACTTTCCTTCACTCAGCTCGCTATCCAGAGTTCGCTCAACTTGAAGGGCAACTTAAAGGGATTGAGCAATTGAAAAAACACGGGATTGAAGGTGTAGTTGTTATCGGTGGTGACGGATCTTACCACGGTGCTATGCGTTTGACTGAACATGGCTTCCCAGCTATCGGTCTTCCAGGTACAATCGATAACGATATCGTTGGTACTGACTTTACAATCGGTTTTGACACGGCGGTTACGACTGCTATGGACGCTATCGATAAGATTCGTGATACGTCATCAAGTCACCGTCGTACTTTTGTTATCGAAGTTATGGGACGTAACGCAGGTGATATCGCTCTTTGGGCAGGTATCGCAACTGGTGCTGATGAAATCATCATTCCTGAAGAAGGCTTCAAGATTGAAGATATCGTAGAAAGCATTAAATGTGGTTATGAGTGTGGTAAAAAACACAATATCATCGTCTTGGCTGAAGGTGTGATGTCAGCGGCTGAATTTGGTCAAAAACTAAAAGAAGCTGGAGACACAAGTGACCTTCGTGTGACAGAACTTGGACATATTCAACGTGGTGGTTCTCCAACTGCTCGCGACCGTGTTTTGGCGTCACGTATGGGTGCGCATGCTGTTAAACTTCTTAAAGAAGGTATCGGTGGGGTTGCGGTTGGTATCCGTAACGAGAAAATGGTTGAAAACCCAATTCTTGGAACTGCAGAAGAAGGAGCATTGTTTAGCTTGACTGCAGATGGTAAAATTGTAGTTAACAACCCACACAAGGCTGACCTTGAGCTATCTAGCTTGAATAAGAGCTTGTCATAATTTATAATTTAGTTAATAAGACCAAAAAGGTCATATATATAAAGGAGTCACAAAAATCATGAACAAACGTGTAAAAATCGTTGCAACTTTGGGACCTGCGGTAGAAATCCGTGGTGGTAAAAAATTCGGTGATGACGGATACTGGGGTGAAAAACTTGATGTTGAAGCTTCAGCTAAAAACATTGCTAAATTGATTGAAGCTGGTGCTAATACATTCCGTTTCAACTTCTCACACGGTGACCACCAAGAACAAGGTGACCGTATGGCAACTGTTAAACTTGCTGAAAAACTTGCAGGTAAAAAAGTTGGTTTCC